>NZ_NRGT01000069.1:0-102342 GCF_002332285.1 Glutamicibacter sp. BW77
ACTTTCGGGGACCAGTTCACTAGACCGCCCCCGAGGCGGTTTTTTTATGCCCTAGCGCAAACGCGCCGGGGCTTTTTCTACGCCCAAAACTGGGCGGAAAGCGAGTTCAAAGTGTCGTATTACTTGGCACCATCTTTAAAGCAGCTGCGCGATGAAATCAACGATGCTTACCCGAATCGCGACAAGTCCAGCGATGGCTGGATCGGCGATGCCGCGCACAACGCCCGCGTGTCCGACCACAACCCCGATTATGCAGATGGGGGAGTGGTCCGCGCTATCGACATTGACGAAGACGGCATCGACACCGCGGCACTGCTGGCCATCGTCACCAAGGACCCCCGCGTTTCCTACGTGATCTACGAAGGCCGGATCTGGGGCGGCACCCGCTGGCGCAAGTACACGGGTTCGAACATGCACCGGCAGCATATTCACGTTTCTATCAAGCACACCAACGCAGCCGAATCCGGCCACGCGTGGGGCTACGGCGACGTGAAGCCTACCGGCTCGAATTCCAAGCCAGTGCACACCAAGCAGCCAACCGATTACAAAGACTTGGCACTGGATGGCGTCATGGGCAAGCGAACCATTGAAGCCGTGCAAATCGTCATGCGTGCCATTGGCACCTACCCCGGCATCGTGGACGGCAAGGCCGGTCCAATGACCTGGAAGGCCGTGCAGACCTGGCTCCACGGTCATGGCTATTACAAGCGTGCCATCGACGGCAAGCCGGGTTACTACACCTATCTTGCCCTGCAGCAGTTCCTCCGTAAGAAGGGGCTTTACCCGGCTTCGAAGTGGCTGATTGACGGCAAGTTTGGACCGGCCACGGTCGAAGCGTTCCAGCGCTATTTGAACCAGCAGAACGGCCAGTAGGTCGCTCTGCCCTTCCTCCGCCGCCCGTGGCCATTCACGGGCGGCGTTTCCATACCCACAAACAGATTGGATTTCCCAATGAAGAACTGGACTCAACTCATTCCTGCGCAGATCCGCAACGCGCTGTACATCGGCTTCGGCGTGCTGTCGCTGGCACAGTCGGCAATCCTCGCCTACAGCGCTGCTGTCCAAGCACCCGCCCCGCTTTGGGCTGTTGGTGGCGGTGCTGTACTCGGCGTGATCGGTGGTGCGTTCGGTTTCGTCGCTGCGGGCAATGTGGACGTTTCCAAGACGTTCGAACAGACGCTGCAGCGCGCAGCCCGCGAGGCCAAGACCGCTTATCCGGTCGCGCCTGCACATGAGGCCACGACCGCCGACCCCGCCCGCTACAACGAGGGCGAAGGGCCAGACGATAAGCGCTGGAAGATCATCTAGTTTCTCGGCAATGGCCGACCCTAAGTGATAGTAAGGCGATTCCTTACTATCACTTAGCTCTAAATCCACCTCGCAAGCCACACGCTCGCAAGGTTTTTTCATGCCCTGCGTCAACGTGGCGCAGGGCTTTTTACCGCCCAAAAACGGGCAGAAAGGAGCAACAATCATGGCTTCAATGACAGATTACCCAAAGAAAGCCTTGCTAATTGATGGAAAGTTCGGCAAGTTCACCATCTATGCAATGCAGTACTTTTTGAAATATAAGGCTGGTGGACTTTACCAGCGCTCCTGTGATGGGATCTGGGGCTACTACACCGCCCTTGCGTTGCAGTACTTCCTGAAGAATAAGGGTTACTACACCTACGCGGTTGACGGCAACGCCGGAGAGCGGACCTGGGGTGCACTAACGTCGTACATCCATGCGGCGACAGGCTGGCACTACATCCATCCACCCTTGTCATGGCCTACTTCAGGAATGACTAAAGTAATCCAGCGTTGGATGAACTCGGTACGCTAAAAAATTCGCCCCTAAGTGATTGCTGGATCACTTAGGGGCGACTTTTGCGTTTAACTAGTCAATGCGCTCGTAGCTTGCGTCAAGTTTTCCGAATTCATTTATAACGGTTACTTTTCGCATGTTTTCGCTGGTTCCGTGGAGAATGTCAGACGCGATCATTCCTAGCGCAACCTCGTCATGCGCGCCGTCCTTGGTGTGAACGATCAGTTCACCATTTTCTAATGATTCCCATGAATCGACGTGACTATAGGGGGAAAATAGTGCGTCAATGCTTCGTGCGCCGTTTGCACTCAGCCAATCGGTGATTTGTTCGTCTGCCCAGGCCTGTCTAGCGTCTTCCCCGCTAATCTCTTTTGTCGCTGGCATGACCGACGGGCCGGGCGTAACCTCTAAAGCCTTTGGAGCACACCCAGTGAGCGCGAGTGCGGCAATAAGAGCGAGCGGGGCAAGACGTTTCACAAGGAATCTCCAAACGGTATTTATACAAAGTGTAGCGGGGCAATCAGACAGTTTGCTAGGCGGTCGCTTTCGGAGGCCGTCCACCATGGCCAGGGCGGGCGGCGTTCCAAGCTTCGATAGTCTCAGGGAGCCAGCCTCGCACACTCTTTGGCCCATCTCCGGTCACCGCGTCCGGGTCCGGCAACCTCCCCTCGTCTGCATACTTCTTGGCCGTCGTAGGAGAGATGCCGAGCCGGTTCGCGATGCCCGCAATTGTTAGGTAACGGATGGTCATTTCTTTGTCTTCACCGCCCGAATGATCATCGAAACGCCAATGAGAAGCGCGCCAACTCCCAGTAGGAGCTTCACTAGCGCGGCTACCGGTAGGAAGAAAACGATTACTGCTATCGCAACGAGTGCGATTCCTGTTTTGTCCATAATGTGTCAAAGTGGATTGGAGGGTGACCCCCGGCTACTTCATCTAGCCGGGGTTCACCTTTACTTTTTCTTCTTCTTAGACTTAGTGGCTGTTATCAGTCTTGCAAGTCCTCCGAGGAAGATTCCTAGTCCTGCTAGGAGTGCTCCAATTTGATCCACTCTGTACCTCCTTTCTGATATTAATTCTACACGCTAAGATTCCAATGTGCAAACCTTGCACCTATATTTATGAATTGCACGCGGACTGGGACTCAAATTACGAAAAGTTGCTAGCATGTCGGTAATGTCATCTAGGCTTTGAAATGAAGTTGGCATAGAATGAAAGTATCAACAGCTTTATCCACATGCCCTGTGGGTAACTTTCCTCTTGATTAAACAACCGCCGGGAGGTGGCATACATGGCAGAACTTGCATGGCAAGCGGCGCGCCGCGAAGCCGACCAACTCCTCAATGCCTACTGGGACGGATACCTACCAGTCAAGCTAGGGCCAATCACCGAGGCCCTAGAGGCCGTCAAACGCGAATCCATCATGGCCCCAGGACTATCAGGAATTGTGGTAAAAAAACCACACTCGAACGCCGAAATTGTTTTGAATATCAATGACCCGGCAACCCGCCGACGGTTCACCTGGGCGCACGAATTGGGGCACGTCGTAGAACGTTCATCAATCGCCAAGGATGATGATTACTCATTCGCAGATGCCCGCGGGAAATCCTACGACCTGCACGAGTTCTACGCTGATGAATTTGCGGGCGCTCTGCTGATGCCAAAATCATCTATCGCAAACATGAGACACATGGGTAAATCTGCGCCAGAGATGGCCCGAGAATTCGGGGTATCTGTTCCAGCAATGAATAAGCGCCTTGAGCGACTAAGTATAAACCCGACGTGACTTCGAAGCAGGACTTCACTCAATGGCAAGACCCGCACGGGCATTAGGCGTGTGTCCATTGGACACGGATTTTTTAAACCGATGATTTTGATGGCTTCGGTCGTTCCTATTGTTCCGCAGAAATAAGCGAAAACCGCGAGATTTCGGGGCTAAATCGACCTTCAAAAGCGGGTTCAAATCCCGCTAGCCCGACCAGTTCAAAACCCCGGCGAAAAATTCGTTTTCGCCGGGGTTTTGTCATGTCGATTCGCAGGTGAGTACCGCTTTCGCTACTATTTTTTATACTCGGGTGAAAGGTCTCAACTCATGCTGCGCAATTTTCGACAGGTCGATGTTTTCGGCGTACAGCACTATAAGGGCAATCCGGTAGGCGTCGTTCTGGACGCGATGGGATTGAGCGACGATGACCTGCGCGATTATTCGGTGTGGTCAAATTTGTCGGAGTGCACCTTTGTCTACCCGCCCTCCACGGGGCAAGCCGACTATCGTTTCCGAATTTTCAGCCTGAGCACCGAGCTTCCATTTGCTGGACACCCCACGTTGGGAACCGCACGTGCGTGGCTGGACCAGGGCGGTGTGCCGCGCCAGGAGGGACTGATTATTGCCGAATGCGAGGCCGGTCTCGTGCCGATCCGAATCGAGGAAGACCTGCTCAGTTTCGTCTCTCCTCCCGCTACCCGCACCGGCGACGTTGAACCCGGCTACCTAGCCCAGGTCATCGAGATCCTGGGCGTCGCCGCCGATAGCGTGCTCGCCGCCCAGTGGATGGACAACGGCCCGGGTTGGGTAGGGCTGCAGCTCGCCGACGCGGCAACGGTCTTGGAGCTGGCCCCCAACGCTGCCGGCCATCCAGGGAATTGGAATATCGGTGTCATCGGCGCCTTGGAGCCGGGGGAGAGTCCGACCGGGGAGGACTTTGAAGTGCGCACCTTCTTCACCGAAGACGGCTTCGACATGCGGGAGGATCCGGTGACGGGAAGTTTCAACGCGGCAGCCGCCGCATGGATGCTGGATACCGATCGTGCTCGGGCACCGTACTCGGTTCGGCAGGGAACTGCGATGGATCGACGTGGCCGTCTCGAAATTTCCGTCGCCGACGGCAAAGTCTGGGTTGGCGGCGCAACTCACGTGGCCATCGCGGGGCAGATCGACCTCTGATCACTCAGCTAAGAACACGGGCCGATGTGCTTTCGGCGCTAGGTCCGCGCTTGCGTCAAATGAAGATCTCGTCCTTCCACTGCAACCATGACGCTGGTTCACCGGTTATCGCCAACACTTCTATCGGCACGCAGCATCGGCACCAAATATGCATGGAGCCACCAGGAGTTTCTGTACCCGTCCACGCAGCACAACTCGACACGGAATTAGGCACGGTTGCACTCTCCCAAACCGTGCATAAACAAGTTGACTATTCGGGTGGGTGAACGGTGGCTGGTTTCAGGAGCAAACGCTGCCGGAAAAACTACCTTATGGAGGGTACTTGCCGGAGAGCCAGCGGTGGACGGCGGAATAACTTTTTACGCACCGGAACTGAGTGTGCGATGGCTTCGACAGGAATTGCGAATTCTCCCAGGGGACAGTTTGGTGGAATCTTTTGCCTTGGCAACTGACGCATACCTGCCTCACGCATAGCTGCGTTTAGCGCAGCTGGGGCTTTTTGAACCGCAGGATTTCACTCGGCACCCAGGAAGCCTCTCGGCAGGTCAACCGCGAAAGCTGGAATTGGCCGTCGCCTTATCCAGCGGTGCGGATCTGCTGCTATTAGACGAACCAACAAACCTTCTATCGCCGGAGCTGGTGGAACGGGTGGAGGACGCGTTGACGGATTATGCCTGAACCGTAATCAAGGTAACTCACCATCGGCGTTGGCAACAGAACCTCATGGAGCACTCTCATGTTTAACGGCTCACGGTAAGCGCTGGCGGTGTAGTGACCACGGGCTGACAAGCATCAGTGATGCACACGCGCAGGCATATGCCTTTCTCCTGGGGCAACATTGAGAGTCACCGTGGTGCTATTTATTTGATTTTGGGATGCTGACTTCGGAAAAGATGAGACACAAACAATGCGGGCTTGTGTCGGTGTTCACAATGCACTTATAGTTAGTGTGCGATATGCGAATCTGATGTTCTATTATCGAACACATGAATTTTGAGTCTAAGCGTTTCACAGAGAAGTGAGGATGAAGCTGTGCAGTTTCACCACAATGGATATGTTTCCGCGGATCCGCGGGTCCAACCAGCTGCCGGAACCGGCCTAAGCCGTCCCGAGGAACTGCCTGACGTGATGGACGTGTTGATTGTTGGCGCAGGCCCAGCCGGTATCATCACTGCTGCCCAGCTTTCGCAGTTCCCCGACGTTCACACCCGGATCATCGACCGCCGCCCGGGCAGACTTCAGATTGGTCAGGCCGACGGCATCCAGTCGCGCACCGTCGAAACCTTCCAGGCCTTCGGGTTCGCTGAGCACATCACAGCTGAGGCCTACATCATCAAGGAAACCACCTTCTGGAATCCTGATCCGCGGAACCCGGAAAACACTATCCGCACCGACCGCACCGCTGATGATCCCAGCGGCGTCAGCGAATTCCCGCACCTGGTGGTCAACCAGGCGCGAGTTATCGACTACTTCGCCGAGTTCGCCGCGAACTCACCGGCACGAATCACCCCGGACTACGGATGGGACTTCAAAGTACTGGAAGTCGAAGACGGTGCAGAATATCCGGTTAAGGTCACCTTGGTCGGATGCGGCGAGAATAACAGCGGCATCGAGCGCGTCGTCCGCGCGAAATACGTCGTCGGCTCCGACGGAGCCCGAAGCAATGTGCGCCGCTCCATCGGCGCCAAGCTCACCGGGGACAAGGCCAACCACGCATGGGGCGTCATGGACACCCTCGGACTGACCGACTTCCCCGACGTGCGCACCAAAAGCGCCATCCACTCCAACGCCGGCTCAATCCTGCTGATCCCGCGTGAAGGCGGACAGCTCTTCCGCCTCTACGTTGATCTGGGCGAAGTTCCCGAAGGTGACAACGGCAAGGTCCGCGAGACTCCGCTGGAAGCGATCATCGAGCACGCCAAGGCAATCCTGCGTCCCTACACGCTGGACGTGAAAAACGTTGTCTGGCACAGCGTCTACGAAGTGGGCCACCGTCTGACCGACCGTTTCGACGATGTGCCGGTCGAGGAAATTGGCACCCGCGAGCCACGCGTCTTCATTACCGGCGATGCTTGCCATACGCACTCGGCCAAGGCCGGTCAGGGAATGAACGTTTCCATGCAGGACGGTTTTAACCTGGCATGGAAGATCGGCTACGTCCTGTCCGGACGGGCGCCCGAAAGCCTGCTGCGCACCTACTCGTCGGAACGCCAAGTCATCGCAAAGAACCTGATCGACTTTGATAAGCAGTGGTCCTCGCTGATGGCCGCAATGCCTGAAGATCTCGAAGGCAAAGAAGGCGTCGCGGAATTCTACGTGCGCACCGCTGAATTCCCTGCAGGCTTCATGACCGAATACGCCCCGTCTGAGTTGACCGGTTCCAAGGACCACCAGCATTTGGCCAAGGGCTTCCCGATTGGCAAGCGCTTTAAGTCCGCCGAGGTCATGCGTCTAGGTGACAATAATCCGGTGCATTTGGGCCACCACCACCGTGCCGACGGACGTTACCGAATCTATGTCTTCGCAGATCAGTCTGTAGCGGGCGCTGAATCTAAGGTGAGCGAATTATCGAAGTGGTTACTTGAATCGCCAGAGTCGCCAGTTGTTAAATACACCCCGGCTGACGCTGACATTGACTCGCTTTTCGACGTAAAGGTCGTTTACCAGCAGGACTACACCACTTTCAACCACAACGACGCACCGAAGGTGTTCCGCCCGAACCACGGCACGTTTGGACTGATGGACTACGAAAAGGTCTATGCCGTGCTCGACGGTAACGATATCTACGAGCAGCGTGAGATCTCGCGGAACGGTGCGATTGTAATCGTGCGTCCAGACCAGTATGTAGCTAATGTTTTGCCATTAGATGCTCGCACCGATCTGGCAACTTTCTTTGACGCAGTCTTGCTCCCGCAAATCTAGTCTCGAACGTTATTCAATTGCCCTGTCACGCATTCTTGTGGCAGGGTAATTGTTTGGCTTGCGGAATACCAGAGGCTATTTTGTCGTTCTACTTGGGTAGGAAGTAGCCCTAGAGGAGAACTCATGGAATTCAAATTTGATCTTCAACAAGTCTCGGAATCCGAGATGGCCTGCGTTGACGGAGTCTGTTTTGTTCCGCTAACGAAAACAACGGATGAAGCTACTGAGTCAGCTGTTCACGCAGAAAGTCACGAAGCACCATCGCATGGTTGATTTCTACATTTTTGGCCGCATAGACGAGGGTGACTATCGGTTGCACTTCGACAAGTTCTAAGAACTCGTCGACAGCAGGATTCTGGTTGAGCTCTTGACGATAATGCTCCGCAAATTCCGGAAATCTGTCTGCATCATGATGCCACGCCTTACGCAGTTCGCTAGAAGGTGCGATGCCTTTTGCCCAACGGTCCAACTTGAGTACTTCTTTGGTCTGTCCTCGTGGCCATAAGCGATCAACCAAGATCCGGTAGCCGTCAGCTTCTTCAGCAGCTACATAGGCACGTTTGAGTCGAATTTCAGTCATTGTCGTCCCTCTCCTTAGTCGTAGTCATGAGTTGTGGAGTCTAGCGGTGACTTCTGTTGCGCTTCTAGAACTCTGATGCGTGCACCTCGTCGACGGAAGACCAGCCAGATAATGACAAGGATCATAGCGATGACCGCGGCGCTTATCGCACCAACGAGCGTGGCGCCGCCGAACCAAGTTGCCCCGGTATTCAAGATGGCCTGTGCCTTCTGCGCCGCATCCGAGGGATTCCAGAAGATCCCAAGGGTGAGCCAATTAGGTAAAGCGAGAACAACCGCTAATATTGCGATTACCCCGCGCCACCGCCAGCTCAACTTCCGGTAACGAACCTGCCAAAGTACCAGAATTGGAATTAACGTAAAAACGAAGCCGATGGAGAATCCTGAAATCCAGCCTCCGGTCGCGGAACCTGCATTATGGCTGGAAATTTTAGTAGCCCACCAAACAGGCATGAAAATCGTAGCGATCGCGTAAATGACTAGCAGGGTGACAAGTGCAATTACGCCTAGAAGCAATCGAACTTTCCAATTTGAGCGTGGTCTAGGAGTCTTGGCTTCATTGCTTGTTGGGCCACTCGCAGAGCGCGTTTTCTCTTCCATGCAGGAATCATTGCACGTTTGAGCATGCCGAGCCTCAAAAATTTGTAATATCGTGTTATCTCTTGGGCGCTGAGTAGGCTAATCTGGAGATAGTCTGGTGTAAAGCATTGATCACCCGTTTACCTAAAGGTCGTCAAGCGCAAGCTTGAGAGCAAATTTTCTTGGAGGACCCCAAATGTCTGAACATGGGCCGGTTGACCCGCATATCGAGTCTGCCTCCGAAACGACCAATATCTCTTTGCCGGCGGCTCACAAGTCTGCAGAGCCCTCGGTAATCTATCCATTGTCGGATGATGAACGTACTGCGGTCGCAGCTCTTCCTGCGGGATCCGCCTTGTTGATTGCCCATACCGGGCCAAACAAAGGTGCGCGCTTCTTGTTGGATACGGATTCGAATATCGCTGGTCGTCACCCGGATGCCGATATTTTTCTAGATGATGTGACTGTTTCCCGTCGTCATGCAAAATTTGAGCGCGTTGGCCAGGGATTTACGCTCAGCGACATTGGGTCGCTAAACGGAACCTACATCAATGGTGATCGTATTGATTCGGTGACTCTAGCCAATGCGGTACAGGTGCAGATCGGTAAATTCCGACTCAATTTCTACCAGAGCGTGCCAAACGTTTAAGCTAGGTACTGAACTAGTTTCCTGGTGGCCTGCGGTTCGGGCTATCTTTCAACCTAACAATTTGAGGAGCCTCTCCTTTGCCAGTCTTTGATGCAGCCCGTAGCCCACGACTCGAGGCAGTTCGCCACGAGAACGTGAGAACGGCAGCACTGAACATTGGCGAAGTGCTCTCCGAGCTAAAAGATGAGTTTCCTCGAGTTACTGCCTCCAAAATTCGTTTCTTAGAGGACAAAGGTTTGATTATTCCGCAACGCACCTCGGCGGGATACCGTAAGTACATAGCTTCAGATGTCAGCCGACTGCGCTTTATCCTCTCGGTCCAGCGGGATCAATACCTGCCATTGAAGGTCATCAAAGATCACCTGGACGCGATCGATCGCGGGGAAGCTCCTGCAGCGCTTCCAGGAGGCGCTCCAGCAGCACCACAGGCAGTTAACAGCGAGATGGCTGAAGCAATCGATCGGCATTCCCGTCCGGTTTCGCTAGCTGAGTTGTGCGGGCTGACCGCTGCGAGCGAGGAACTAGTTAACGAACTAGTTAATTTTGGCTTGATAGAGCCGGAATCGGGTCGGTTCGATTCGCATAGCGTGCGAGTCACGAAGTCTGCCGTCGAGCTCTCAAATCACGGAATTGAACCACGTCACCTGCGACAGTTCCGTACGGCTGCCGAGCGCGAATTCTCGCTCATCGAATCAATCATTGGTGCGGACTTGAAAAAGCCTGAAGTTTCGGCGCGTGCTAGAGCCGCTGAAGAGGCCCAAGAAATATCTCGTCAGTGCCTTGAATTGCATGAGGCGCTGGTGCAGCGTGCGATTTCACAACTTGATCGCTAGGCTGAGCTTAGCAACGAGTTCGCAACACTAGGGGGAGTCCATGCTTGAACTAGAGTTTGCCGGGATTCGAATCCAACTTCCTTCGAACCAGCCGCTTCTGCTGTTAAAGCGTCATGAACAGAATCTCTATCTTCCGCTGTGGATCGGGGCACCCGAAGCCTCTGCGATAGCCATGTCTGAACAGGGCTTAACGCCGCCAAGGCCGATGACACATGATTTACTGATCAACTTACTGGAAGCGCTCGAAGTGAGCCTACAGCGAGTTGAAATCGTCTCGGTGCAAAACGCGATTTTCACGGCGGAACTTGTGCTCTCAAATGGCAAACGTGTGGATTCTAGATCATCGGATGCCATTGCTTTAGCGGTCCGCGCTCAGTGCCCGATTCTTTGCACCGAAGAGGTCATGGAATCTGCGGGAGTAGCCATTGAAATTGAGTCGGAAGATGAAGAGCTGCCCGAAGCGCAAATGCGTGAATTCAGGGAGTTTCTGGACAATATTGATCCTGAGGATTTCTCCGCCTAACCCAGCATGCAAGTCTCAAAAGCGACACGCCTTAAAGTTAAGCTTGAAGGTCTTTGACCAAAGCCCCTTATGGCCGTACCGTCGAAGCATAGGGAAAATTCCTGTTGACCGATCCATGGTTCGCCATCACTCGCACCTATCAGTCGCTTGGAAATCTCTCATCTCTCAATGGATTTTGCTTACACACTAGGAGTATTTGGATGGAGTCTAGCCAGACCGGTCCTCGTCTTGGGACCACCGGTGGCGTTCAGCGATCCAATACTCAAGGCTTGCTCTTCACCGATGATCTACCTGAACTCGATGAACATGCTGGTTACCGTGGACCGGTAGTGTGCAAGGCGGCCGGGATTACCTACCGTCAGCTTGATTACTGGGCCCGAACAGGTCTGGTTGAACCAGCAGTGCGCGGTGCCAAAGGCTCGGGCACACAGCGACTCTACTCCTTCCGCGACATTCTGGTCTTGAAAGTAGTCAAGCGACTTTTGGACACCGGGGTTTCTTTGCAACAAATTCGGACCGCAGTCAGCCATCTTCGTGAACGTGGAGTTGAAGATCTGGCGCAAATTACTTTGATGAGTGACGGAGCATCGGTCTACGAATGCACCAGTGCCGATGAAGTAATTGACCTGGTTCAAGCTGGGCAAGGGGTCTTCGGCATTGCTGTGGGCCGAGTCTGGCGTGAGGTCGAGGGATCATTGGCGGCGCTTCCGTCCGAAAGTACCAGTGATCAATTGGCTACCGACGAGCTCTCTGCTCGCCGTGCGGCAAAGGCCGCTCGGAACGTCGGCTAAATACTTAATTAGAAACAAAAAGCTTCGGCTCTAACCNNGGTTAGAGCCGAAGCTTTTTATGTATAAGTGGTGTCTCTAGCTGTTTGGCGTGGGTGCAGCCGACATGAGTTCCTTGAGTAATGCATCGAACTGGCCAAGCATGGGCGCAGTGGCCTTACTTGGCCACTGATGCACCGAATAAGCGGCGCCCTGGATCTGCTGCCACTCAGGGTGCTCAGGAATTTCCGGCTTCACCATTGAGTCGCCGAACATTTGACGCATTTCGTTGAGACGGAATGTATGCTCTGCGGAGTCTTTACGCACTCGGTTCGCGACAACACGGACGGGGCCTAGCGATGGAGCGAATTCGCGGCGGAATAGTTCCAAGGCACGCTGGGTTCGTTCCGTTCCCGCAACGGAGAATAAGCTTGGCTCGGCAACGAGCAATAGTTGGTCCGACGCGCTCCATGCCATGCGGGTTAGACCGTTTAGCGAAGGTGGGCAGTCGATAAGAACAAGCTGGTAACCGCTAGTGCGACTCAATAACTGGGACAGACGGCGTAAGTCACGAGTACGTAAATCCGGACGGTCATAAATTCCGGTAAAGGCATCGCCGACGGCAACATCTAGTACAGGAATACGTGTCCGCGATTTCTTTTCGGCCGCTTTGGACTGCCATGCGCTTGCTGCGACATTGTCCTGTAGGCGTGCACGGCGAACGTTCTTGAGCATTTGCCCAATTGGCTGCTTACCGTTTACTCGTACTCCCAAGCCAGTGCTCGCGTCCGCGTGCGGATCTAAGTCGATCACGAGCGTCGGAATTCCGGCTGCGAGTGCTGCTGAGGCCAATCCGAGTGTTACGGAGGTTTTTCCTACGCCACCCTTGAGGCTGCTGATGCTCACTACATGCACGGACCAGACCACGCCTTTCACTGTTCGCTGATTATGTGTCCCACCGAATATTTAGTCTCCCTTTATCATAGTGTGCCAAGCGGTAATTCCCCGACTCCGCAACGTGGGATTTTTAGCACGAATGTACCTATGCCAAAAAAGATCCATAAATTGTCTAGTTAAGTTTGTGGTCAGACCACAGGGCGAAATGTTTGGTAATTGTGTACCCGATCACGGTAGGGTATCCACAGCAGCGGTTAAAAATATCCGTTATGCGAAGCCCCGCACCCGGGTAATACGAGATGAAGCGTCCATATGTGGACGCGAATCCGAACCCAAACGGGTGTGCTGAATCGATGTAGGGAAAATATGTTTGAGAAGATCTTGGTCGCCAACCGCGGTGAGATTGCAATTCGTGCTTTCCGCGCTGGATACGAACTCGGCGCTAAAACGGTTGCCGTCTACCCATATGAAGACCGAAACTCGATCCACCGGCAGAAGGCTGGAGAGGCCTACCAGATTGGCGAAGAGGGACACCCTGTTCGCGCTTACCTGGACATTGACGAAATCATTCGCGTCGCCAAAGAAGCCGGCGCAGATGCTATTTACCCAGGCTATGGTTTCCTCTCGGAAAACCCAGACCTGGCACGCAAGGCAGCAGAAAGCGGCATTAAGTTCATTGGTCCAAAGGCGGACGTTCTTGAGCTAGCTGGTAATAAGGTCGCAGCGCTGAAGGCTGCACGCAAGGCAGGCATTCCCGTGCTGGAATCCTCGGAGCCAAGCGACGATGTGGACTTCCTATTAGCCGAAGCTGACCGTATTGGTTTCCCAATCTTCGTCAAGGCAGTTGCCGGTGGCGGTGGGCGCGGTATGCGCCGTGTGGACAAGCGCGAAGACTTACCAGAGCTGATGGGCGCGGCAATGCGCGAAGCCGGTACGGCTTTCGGCGATCCCACAGTTTTCCTAGAGCAGGCAGTACTTCGTCCGCGTCACATTGAAGTTCAGATCCTCGCCGACGAACAGGGCAACGTGGTCCACCTGCATGAGCGTGATTGCTCCTTGCAGCGTCGTCATCAGAAGGTTGTGGAGATTGCGCCCGCTCCAAACCTCGATGATTCGATCCGGCAGGCTCTATTCCGCGATGCGGTTAAGTTCGCTAAGGCTCTGGGATACCAGAACGCCGGTACCGTGGAATTCTTGGTGGATACCGTCGGTGAGCGTGCCGGACAGCACGTGTTCATCGAAATGAACCCACGTATCCAGGTAGAGCACACGGTGACTGAAGAAGTCACCGATATTGACTTGGTCCAGGCCCAGATGCGCATTGCCGCAGGCGAAACCCTGAGCGACCTGGATATCAGCCAGGACACCATTCAAGTTCGTGGTTGGGCCATCCAGTCTCGTATCACTACCGAGGATCCGGCTAATGGATTCCGCCCGGACGTTGGAACAATTACTGTTTACCGCTCTGCCGGTGGTTCTGGCGTGCGTCTAGACGGCGGCACGATTTACACCGGTGCTGAAGTTTCACCGCACTTTGACTCGATGCTGGTCAAGCTCACCTGCCGTGGCCGCGATTACGCCACTGCCGTGGCACGTGCACGCAGAGCTCTCGCTGAATTCCGCGTACGTGGCGTTGCGACCAACATCCCGTTCATTCAGAACGTTTTGAACGATCCGCAGTTCATCGCCGGCGATGTCGCCACAGACTTCATTGACTCGCGTCCGGACCTGCTGACCGGTAATGAATCTCAGGACCGCGGTACCAAGGCGCTTAACTACTTGGCGCACGTAACTGTCAATAAGCCCAACGGCGAACGCATCGATGGCATTGATCCTCGTAAAAAGCTTCCAAGTTTCCCAGGCGACAAAGCCTCAGAGCCTGAGCGCTCGCCATTTGATGGCCCTTCGAAGTCGGTAACACCGCCAGCTGGCTGGCGCCAGAAACTTATCGACCTGGGTCCTGAAGGCTTTGCCAAGGCGCTGCGCGATTCAACCGCGGTGGGTATCACCGACACCACTTTCCGTGACGCCCATCAATCGTTGCTAGCAACACGTGTTCGTACCCGTGATCTGCTTGCGGCCGCTCCTGCGTATGCACACACCGTGCCGCAGTTGTTCTCCATGGAGGTCTGGGGCGGGGCAACCTACGATGTATCGCTGCGATTCCTAGGTGAAGATCCATGGAAGCGTTTGGAGCTACTGCGCGCCGAACTGCCGAATATTCCATTGCAGATGCTTCTTCGTGGTCGTAACACCGTTGGTTACACTCCGTACCCAACTGAGGTGACCGATGCCTTTGTGAAGCAGGCAGCTAAGAGTGGCGTCGATATCTTCCGTATCTTCGATGCACTGAACGACGTGGAGCAGATGGCTCCGGCTATCAAGGCGGTCCGTGAAACCGGAACCGCGGTCGCAGAAGTGGCCTTGTGCTACACCGGCAACCTGCTTGATCCCAATGAGAAGCTATACACGCTGGATTACTACCTGAATCTAGCTCAGCAGATCATCGATGCTGGCGCACACATCATCGCCATCAAGGATATGGCCGGCCTGCTTCGTCCTGCTGCGGCGAAGAAGCTTGTCACCGCCTTGCGAGCACGTTTCGACGTGCCGGTTCACCTGCACACCCACGATACTGCTGGTGGCCAGATGGCTACCCTTACGGCAGCCATCGAGGCTGGCGTGGATGCGGTAGACGTTGCCTCGGCAGCGATGGCAGGCACTACCAGCCAGCCATCGGCTTCGGCATTGGTCGCTGCCTTGGAGCACACCGAACGCGATTCTGGCCTATCACTGGCTGCAGTTGCCTCCCTAGAGCCTTACTGGGAAGCTGTGCGCGCCATGTACAAGCCATTCGAATCCGGACTACCGGCTCCCACCGGACGCGTTTACCAGCACGAAATCCCTGGGGGTCAGCTCTCAAACCTGCGCCAGCAGGCCATTGCATTGGGACTGGGTGAACGCTTCGAAGCCATTGAGTCCATGTACGCGTCGGTCAACGACATGCTGGGTAACGTAGTGAAGGTGACCCCATCATCCAAGGTGGTTGGCGATCTAGCGCTCCAGCTCGTCGGCTCCAGCGTGCCGGCTGCTGAATTCGAATCCAACCCGCAGAACTTCGACATCCCAGATTCGGTCATCCAGTTCCTTTCGGGCGAATTGGGTAACCCTCCTGGAGGCTGGCCAGAACCGTTCCGCACCAAGGCATTACAGGGTCGTACTGTGCGCAATCACGTAGAGGCGCTCTCGGATGAGGACTTGGCGGCGCTGACTAGCGACGACGAGACTATCCGCGCGACGCTGAACCGCTTATTGTTTGCTGGTCCAACTCGCGACTTCGAAAAGTCGGTGGAGAACTACGGCGACCTCTCGGTATTGCACACCCGTGATTACCTCTTCGGGCTGAGCCCGGACGTGGAGCGCGTGGTTTCGCTTGGCACCGGTGTCCGCTTGCTGGTCAAGCTGATTTCGGTTTCTGAAGCCGACGAAAAGGGCCTGCGCACTGTGGTGTTCTCGCTCAATGGTCAGTCTCGTCAGATTAAGGTTCGCGATGAATCCGTTGAATCAACGGTAAAGAGCGCGCCAAAGGCCGATCCGAAGAACTCCGGTCACGTGGCAGCGCCATTCGCTGGCGCGGTGACGATCAATGTTAAGGTCGGAGACTTGGTCGAGTCCGGACAATCGGTAGCCACCATCGAAGCGATGAAGATGGAAGCTGGCATTACTACTAATGCGTCAGGCGTCGTTTCTCAGGTGACTTTCGAGGGAACCAGCCAGGTTCAGGGTGGAGATTTGCTCCTGGTTATTGAACCTAAGTAAACGCCGGTATAGGTAGCGTTTACCAAACTGCAATGGCGTGGCACCTAGGGATTGCTCCCTAGGTGCCACGCCATTGTTATGACATATCAATGTTTGTACAACTTTGCGGGCTAGCAAACTGGAACACTTGGGGCATCTATGGAACGATGCTCACTGGTGGCCTCGAAATCGTCAAGGAAACGGTTTAAACTCAAATCTTGGGCAAGGAGAGCGATGCGTTTATCACGCAAGCAGGACGTAACACTTAAACCAGCAATGCTACGGGCGAAAGCTCTCGCCGCAGGAAAAATACGAGCATCCCTGAACGTTAGTGTTTTCGCCCTAGACTCATCGTTGCCGGCAGAAACACTCGCGGGTTTCCTGCAAGCCCAATTTCAAGAGCTCTCGTTGTCTTCGCAGGTTCGGGCAGCAGGCCCCGAACGAGTTCAAGCGGCGTTGACCGGGCACTTTACCAAAGCAGACGTTCTGGTTGTGTTGGGTGATACCTCCGCGAAAGCAGAACCCGCGCTCATGGATCTAGTGCAATGGCTCTTGCTCAATGGGCAAACAAGTTTGGCAGAAAACTTACTTTACGCGCAGTTGGGATCAACTAAATCAGGGACTGTCGCACCAGTTTTTGAACGTGTGATCCTACCCTTAGATTTTGCTGAGCGGGTACAACAAAGCGGCCGCAGGTTTCCCTGGGCCGCTTCATCCCACGATCAGTGGGCACTTGCTGATGCGGTGCTAACCTATGCGACTGGCTTGGCTGCCGAATAGATTTCGTCAATGACCTGTTCGTAGTCCTTGAACACCACAGCACGCTTGATCTTCATCGAAGGGGTCAAATGACCGGAGGTCTCGGTGAAATCCGTGGGCACAATGCGGAACGCCTTGATCGCTTCGGCGCGGCTCACAGATTTGTTCGCTTTGTCGACCAGCGACTGAATATGAGTCTTGACCACGTCGAGTTCTCCAGCTTGTTCGATAGTCAATGACTTATCTAACTTGTTGCGTTCCAGCCAGCCCGGTAGTGACTCGGAATCCAGCGTGACTAGTGCCGAGATGAACGGGCGACCGTCACCTAGGACGACGCACTGTGAAACTAATGCGTCGGCACGAATCTGATCTTCGAGTAGTGCTGGAATAACGTTCTTACCGCTGGCGGTAACGATAATTTCCTTCTTACGGCCGGTGATTTTCAAGAACCCGTCAGAATCGAGCTCACCAACGTCCCCGGTACGGAACCAGCCATCGGTGAACGTTTCTGCTTCGAGATCTGGCCGGTTGTGGTAACCGCGCATCACGCAAATACCCTTGGTCAGGATCTCGCCGTCTTCTGCAATACGGACTGCGTTGCCAGGCAATGGGCGACCGACGGTGCCGATCTTGATCTTGCCGGGGGTGTTTACGCTGATTGGAGCTGTGGTTTCGGTCAGGCCGTAACCTTCGAGAATTGTCACGCCAATTCCGTTAAAGAAGTGTCCTAGACGCTGGCCCAGGGGTGCGCCGCCGGAGACTGCATAGCGAATTTTTCCACCCATAGCGGTGCGCAACTTGTTATAGAGCAACACATCAAAGAGTTTGTGCTTGGCTTTGAGTACTAGTGGAACATTGCCGTTCTCCAGCGCGCGAGAATAAGCAACTGCGACGTCAACACCAGCGTGGAAGATCTTGCCCTTACCGCCGTCTTCGGCCTTCAGCATGGCTGAGTTGTATACCTTTTCGAACACACGGGGTACGGCGAGAATGAAGCTTGGTTGAAATGACTGGAGGTCAGGCAGCAGGTTTTTGACGTCTGGGGTATGGCCGACACGGCAGCCAACGGAAACGGCCAATATCGAGATATAGCGGGCGAAGATGTGCGCTAGTGGCAGGAACATGATGGTCGCTGCGCCGGGGTAGACACATTCAGGAAGTTCCGCGGCAGCGTTGTCAGAAAGCTCAACGAAGTTGCCGTGGGTCAATTCGCAGCCCTTGGGGCGCCCGGTAGTCCCGGAAGTATAAATTACCGTGGCTACGTCATTGAGCGTAGCCGCGGATCGACGCGCTTCGAGTTGCTCATCGCTCACGTTTTTCCCGAGCTCGCGCAGCTCATCAAGGCCAGCGTCAAATTGCCACACCTCGTCCAGCTCGTCTAAGGATTCTTGATGGGCCGCCTGACGGACAACATTTTCATGGTTGGCAGATTCCACTACCACCGCGCGCGCGCCAGAGTCGGCAATGATCCAGGCAACCTGGCTGGGGGAGGAAGTTTCATAGATCGGTACGGTGATGCAACCGGCGTACCAGATTGCGAAGTCAACGAGGGTCCACTCATAGCGAGTGCGCGCCATTAGGCAGATACGCGAACCTTGCTCAATACCCGAAGCAATAAATCCACGTGCGATTGCCGAGACATCGGCGGCAAACTGTGAAGCGGTGATGTCCTGCCAATCCCCATTAGCAGCGGGTACCGAGAAGAGCGCCGGATTGGCTGCTGAATTAGCATGCCTTAGGAGCAGATCGGTAATGTTCGAATTTTCCGGCGAGTGGATGCGAAGTGGCGAGCTGTATTCGCGCATCTGGTACTCATCTCCTGTGCTAAGTGTGCGGGCTATGACAATACGTAAGCTGTGTCACATCTATATTACTTGATAGTAACGTAGCTATGGAAGTGTTCCAAGTTGGTTAGACCTTAGCCCCATCATCTCCCGGATCTCGCTGAGTCGGAAGTCTTCGCAGCAAGTAAAAAATACCGATGATCGCGGCGGCCGCTAGGCCAAGATAAATAAAGCCTGGAGCGCTTCGAAAGAAGATTACACAAAAAAGCAGTCCAAAGGGACCGCCCACGGCGCCAACCCACGCTAGGTTGAGCATCGGGTCGCCGCTGCCTATGGCGGCAGGTTCTTCGGGAATGAACTCTTCCGGTGTTTCATCGGCCACGTAATCACGCGGACCGCGTGCCAGCGGTCCGGTATTAAACAATTTTGCTAATTCGGCAGCGCGCTCTTCTGCGCTCGGCTCACGCGGAGCGGGCACCTCTAGGTTTCTAAAGTTGTCCACCAACTCATCCCAGCGGGGATCTTCGGTGTTTGATGGCTCTTGCTCTGCCGGATTCACTTAGCCTCTTCCCGCGCTGTCACATCGGTGAAAAAACGCAGTGATTCTTTGAAAATTTTCGGCGCATCATAATCCAACGTCGCCACGTGCCTACTGCGTGACAACGCGATACGTTCGCGAAGAATTCCCGGCTCCAGTCCTTTGAGCAATTCGTGTACGGATGCATCCGAAACGACGTTGTCCACAGCGGAACGAAATAATTGAACCGGTGCGCCCACCAAGGGAAGTCGGGCACGGGTTTGTGCGAAGAGCTTATACAACTCTTGTACGGCGGCTACCGGCGTGCGAGGATAGGCATTTTCATCGGCTCCTGGCAGCGCAATGTCATTGCTGATTGGAGCGACCGAACGAACGACTCGGCGCAAATATCCCGCGTAAGGTGCCACCTGTGAATCGATGACCAATCCGGGATTAACCAATGACATACCAGCGACGTTTCTGCGTGTGGCAAGGTGTAACGCCAAAGCGCCACCCATGGACAGGCCGGCGACAAAAACTCTTCGATGTGTTGCTGCGAGTTCATCGTAGGCATCTTCGGTGCGTTGGATCCACTGGTGATAAGGACGTCCAATCATGTCTTGCCAGTGGGTTTCATGACCGGGAAGTATCGGAACGCTGGTGGGCACACCCTGCTCTTCTAGGGAGTCAGCCCAGGGGCGCATAGCTGTAGTGGAGCCGGTAAAGCCATGGATTAACAGCACAGCAAAATCCACGTCCGACGTGGTCCCTGAGATCGAAGTAGCGTCTTTCATCATGTGCACCCCTAATAATTTAACGGTTCATAGTCGAGCGTAGTGCACAATTGTATGGAGTGGAATCAACGCACGCAGCAGCGAACCCACGCATAAACGTTCGAAGACAAAACGAAGGAATGCCACCCCGTGCTCTACGACTTTCTCAAACGGTTCGCGGTTCGGCCCTTGTTGCGTATCTTTTTCAAGATCGATCTTCAAGGTATCGACAACATTCCCGTACAGGGCGCGGCGATTCTTGCCTCAAACCACCTCTCGGTAAGTGATTCGGTATTCCTACCGGCCAGCCTCGAACGCCCGGTGATCTTTTTGGCCAAGGACGATTATTTTAAAGGCAAAGGACCCAAAGGACGATTGGTCGCGTGGTTCTTCCGCAACATTAATCAGCTGCCGATGGACCGTTCCGGCGGTAAAGGTTCAGCGGCAGCGCTAGCTAGCGCCAACCGCGCATTAAAAGAAGGCAAGTTACTGGGTATCTACCCAGAAGGAACACGTTCGCCAGACGGTCGGCTTTACCGCGCCAAACTTGGTGTCGCAAAACTAGCCATTGAATCCGGTGCGCCCGTTATCCCTATCGCTATGATCGGTACCGACAAAGTCCAGCCCATTGGGCGAGGGATCCCCAAACCTGGGCGGATCGGCATACATCTGGGAACCCCCTTGGATTTCAGCCAGTACGCTGGCCAAGCTGATGACCCGCAGATCTTGCGCCTGGTGGCCGATGATATTCGCAAGGCCATCAACGAGCTCTCCGGTCAGAACTACGTAGACGTATACGCTCCGAAAAAAACTAAAAATAGCTAGTACAGAGATGCTCGGCAGTGTCCAGATTCGGTGTGTTACGCCCAGTTGTTACATTCATCGCGGTGCTTTGAGGCTCTCACACGTAGAATCTTTAGGGTGAGCGAAGAAAACCGAACCCCATTGCCTGGCTCCTCTGTAGCCGGCCCCGCCACCGACCCTCAACTTGATGCGTGGCGTGATCTGCCTATTGCCCAACAGCCCACCTGGCGTGAGCACCCGGACTATAGCGCTTCAATTTCCGAACTGGGTTCACGTCCGCCACTGGTTTTTGCTGGTGAAGTGGACATTTTGCGTGAACGTCTTGCAGCCGCGGCACAGGGCAAAGCCTTCCTCCTTCAGGGTGGCGACTGCGCCGAAACCTTTGACGGAGCGACCGCAGACAAGATCTCTTCGCGTGTGAAAACGATTTTGCAGATGGCTGTTGTGCTGACCTATGGCGCTTCGATGCCGGTCATCAAGATGGGACGCATGGCTGGGCAATTTGCCAAGCCACGTTCTTCTAACGATGAGACCCGAGACGGCGTGACTCTGCCGGCATTCCGCGGCGACATCGTCAACGGTTATGACTTCACTCCAGAGACCCGTGCTCACGATCCTAAGCGTCTGGTGCAGGCTTACAACACCTCCTCGGCGACGCTGAACTTGATTCGTGCGTTCACCCAGGGTGGTTTCGCTGACCTGCGCAGCGTTCACTCGTGGAACGCAGGTTTCATGGCGAACCCAGCACACTCGGCTTACGAGCAGCTTGCCGGAGAAATCGACTCGGCGATCCGTTTTATGGATGCCTGCGGAGCCGACTTCGAAGCACTGAAGCGTACCGAGTTCTTTGCTTCCCACGAAGCATTGTTGCTGGATTACGAACGCGCACTAACGCGAACTGATTCACGTACCGGGCAGCCATATGACACCTCGGGACACTTCCTGTGGATCGGTGAGCGTACCCGTCAGCTGGATCACGCACACGTGGACTTCCTGTCGCGCGTACGCAACCCAATTGGCGTGAAGCTTGGCCCGAATACCAAGCCAGAAGACGCGCTGGCATTGATCGAGAAACTTGATCCGAACCGCGAGCCAGGACGCCTGACCTTCATTACCCGCATGGGTGCGCAGAACATTCGCGAGAAGCTGCCAAACCTGGTCGAGAAGGTTACCGCTTCCGGTGCGCAGGTACTTTGGGTCACCGACCCAATGCACGGCAACACCGTCACCAGCGAAAACGGTTACAAAACCCGCAGGTTCGACGATGTTATGGACGAAGTCCGCGGCTTCTTCGAAGTCCACGATTCGCTTGGCACCTTCCCGGGTGGCTTGCACGTGGAAATGACCGGTGACGATGTAGCAGAGTGCCTCGGTGGCGCCGATCCGATCCGTCAAGAGCAGTTCGACGATCTCTACGAGTCGGTCTGCGACCCTCGACTGAACCACAAGCAGTCACTGGAAATGGCGTTCCTCGTTTCTGGTGCCCTGCAAAGCCGCGGCCGACGCTAACCCGTCCAACGCACAAAAATCCTGGCTTCTCTCGTAGTGAGAGAAGCCAGGATTTTTTGTTACCACAAACCAAAAAACTAGAACGTATACAGACTGACCTCGCTACCACGCTCGGCCTGCTGATTCAGCGGGGTTTGCATGCGTACGGTATCTGAGAAGCCGCCGAGCATCGATCGATTAGAAACGGTAAACCCGGCAGCTTCAAGAGTGGCGGTGGCTTCCGTGAGACTCTGGCCAAGGACAGAGGGGACCTGGAGGAGTTCTGGCCCCTTGGAGAGGTTCACCGTAACGGAACTGCCGTAGGGGACCGTCTGATTCTGCGTGCTTTGCGCTACCACCAATTCGGGGGCGATATCAGAAGAATACTGCTTCTCGCCGACAACCAGTTTCAGTCCTACATCGTTAAATTTCTGTTTTGCTTGTTCATGGGTCAGTCCGAGAACATTCGGCACCTGGACTGGGGCCGGGCCACGGGAGAGAGTCAGCGAGATGGTGTTTTTCCGGCTAGCCATTTCACCCGCGGCAGGAGAGCTGGAAATAACCTTGCCATCTTCAACAGAGGATGAATACTCCTGACTCGTCTTTACCTTCGTCAAACCCTTATCGGCGAGGCGGGAAGTTGCTTCAGTTTGGCTCAAACCTTGCAGTGCAGGAATTTCAAAAAGTTCAGGGCCACGGGAAACTAGCAGGTTGACGCCCTGAAATTTCATCAAACTTTCGCCGGTGTTTGGCTTGGACTGCACAACTCTGCCGACGGCGATTTCATCGTCGTAGACCGAGTTCACACGTACCGGGACACCTTGACTATCAAACTGGGAGACTGCCTGAGTTTGCAGCATTCCGGTGAGCGACGGGACACGAATGATTGTTCCCGGGCCACGGCCGAAGAACCATGCGCAGGCAGCGACTAAGGCAACGACGAAGATTAGCACCACGGTGATCATCGCCCGACGCCCACCAGTTTTAGGTCTCACCAGCTGGTGGGTTGGAACCTGCGCAGTTTTGCGCCATTCCTTGGCCGCCCGCTTTTGTTCTTGCTTCAGTGCACGGGCCGATACTTTGTCTTGAACTGTTGGGACCGCAAGGTCGGTTGCTGTGGGAGCTGAATCCTCGAATTGGTCCAAGTCTTCTCGCGAATAAGCAGCAGTGGCCGAGGAAAACGAGGGCTCCGGGGCTTCGTGTTCATTGGCCATGCGGGGTACCGTCGTGGTGTGGGCCTCACGCAGGTCCAGTACTTCGGTGGCATCGGAGGTGCTGATTACTGTGGTGGCGTCGTCCTCTGGCACGGCAGAGTAATCTTCGGACGATGTCGCTGCGGTTTCGCCGAGGGTATCTTCGTCCATCCACCAAGGTTGACGTTGTTCATCGCGATGACGCTGCCACTCATCGAGTCGCTGCTGGACCGTGGTCGGCATTGCAGCCGCTGCGAGAGGCGCAAGATCTGAAACGTCACCTAAGGACTCGGCATCGAGATCCAGCTCGTCGTCAGTTAACGTTGATCGGATCTGGATGACATCATCAAGTAAAAATCCAGCATTTTGGGGACGCCGTTCAGGATCCTTTTCGGTGCAATAGCGCACCAGTTCGTCCAGATCTTCACTCAGCCCTGGTACCAAATTAGAAGGCATTGGCATGGGCGAATCGAGGTGATGCTTCATCATGGCTGCCGGATTAGTCATGGGGAAGGGCAATTGTCCGGTGAGCATTTGATAGATCATGATGCCCACTGCGTAGATATCGCTACGTGAGTCGGAAGGAGCGCCAGAAACCAGCTCGGGGGACACATGGGAAAGTGTCGCAACCAGTGTGGCGGACTGGGTATGGGCACTAGCTGCCCGGGCTAAGCCAAAGTCGGTGATTTTGATTTCGCCGTTGTCTGAGAGCAAAACGTTGGCGGGCTTCATATCTCTATGCACGATGCCTTCGAGATGAGCCGCGCGAAGTCCACTGCAGATGCGCTCTAGAATGCTGAGCATCTGGCGTGGAGTGAAACGTCCGCGTTCTTCGATGACCTCGGCAAGATTCTGGCCACGCACATATTCCATTACGAGATACACGTGACTGCCCGAAATTGCATGATCGCGAATGGACACCACATTCGGGTGAGATATATTCGCGGCGATAATGGCTTCAGACTCAAAACGTTCGCGAACGAGTGATTCGCTAGCGAAGTTTTCGTCCAGCACCTTCACTGCCACCGAACGGTGCAAATTGAGATCCATGGCCCGGTAGACCCGAGACATTCCACCTAAAGCGATGAGAGTATCTAACCGGTACCGGTGACCGAGCACTTGTCCTACGAGCTGGTCTGGTCGTTCAGGGGTTATCAAGGACAAACTCCTGCCACAGGGGAGCACAGTTGAAGGGTCTGAGACACTGCACGGCTCCTTTCGAACACAGATACTAAGTGTAGGTTACCCAGCTGGCCTGAGTGTTTCACGAGTTAAAGTCGAAATCCGCCAGTAGGATTCCCACTGGCGGATTTCAGACAGCATCCCGGGTTGCGAGATCTACCTCGGGTGCAGCTTTTACTCTAAGAAGCGCGACGAGCCCGAGCAGCACGACGCTTTAGGGCACGACGCTCATCTTCACTCATACCGCCCCATACGCCAGCGTCCTGTCCGGACTCGATGGCCCACTGCAGACAGGTTTCGGTGACGTCGCATCGACGGCATACGCTTTTGGCCTCTTCGATCTGCAAGAGGGCCGGACCGGTGTTACCCACCGGGAAGAAAAGTTCCGGGTCCTTTTCCAGACACGCCGCGCGGCTACGCCAATCCATGCTTATTGATGCTCCTTGAAATATTTGGGGAAACGAAGGCCCTCCAGAAAACGTCACAAAGAGAAAACAACTGCGAATTGGAAAAGCAGGTGCGTTACGTTGTGAGTACTGAAATCATCTTCGAGGAGTCGGTCAGGTACGAACTGAGATGTTCATTTAACCAACCACATTAGGTTTTCATGTTACGAGAAAGTAAACAAGAGTCATGGAAGTGAAATGTGGCTGAATCCCTGAGTGCTTTCTCACATGGCTTTCCGGTGCCCTCTGCGCTATCTGACGAACGCTAGGCAGAGCTGATCTTTCCCTAGGACAACACCCGTTTGAGTTCCTGAGACACTTGCACGAAAATTGGTCTCGTGAGCAACAACGAATCTTCGGTACCCCGTCCCACCAGCGTTTTAACTGTGGCAGCACTAACGATGCTCGAAGCAATAGCAGTTCTGGTCTACGCAGCGAACTACCTTTTGCATCTTTCGGACGAGGGAAACCTCAATATGGGCGGGCGTATTTTCATGCTCGTGCTGTGCCTAGCCGCAGGCGCCTGGCAGGTTAGTGTTTCGCTGAACTTCTTCAAGGGGAAAGCTTTCACCCGCGCCCCCCTTATCGTGTGGCAACTCTTCCAACTAATCCTCTCGTTCTCATTCATGCAAGGACCATTTACCGGCGTCGCCATTGCTGCGATTGTGGTGGCCGCCGTGACTATCGTGATGTTATTTGCTCCGAAAACAACGGCTTTCCTCGGCGATCGTCCACAGTCCTAAATACTTTCTTTATCGATCAAAACGGCGCGTGGTAGTCCATGAGAATTTGCTATCGCGCGCCATTGGTTTTTAGCATCCAGAGTCTGAGTAGGACCCAAAGGTTCCCAAGGCATTGGTTGTAGATCGTGTGGGTGATGGGCCTCAACTACCACCACACATCGATCGTCGAGAGCCATCCCTGGTGCACCGACTTCGTAAGCGAGCCGGCTTGAAGGTGGAACGAAAAGCACGGGAATCACTGCACGGCTCACTGCGGAATTAAGCAACGGGGCAAGCCTCGGGTCATTCGTATGTTCGAGAACCAGCCCGACACCTCGATTGGTTGAACGGTTTAGTAACGCTTCGAGGTCTTCGATTCTTTCCACGCGCTCGATGCCCCACCGCTGGCACAAAACCTGGCTCAGTTCTTGTCGCATTGTGGTGTCGGCGCAAATTACTAAGGACATCGCGGTGGCGGGCAACGAAATGACGGTATCCTCCAAAGATCGTGTTCCTAGTCGGAGTAATCCAGGGGAGCTGGCGTTCTGAGAATCTGAGTTGCCCGCGGACCAAGGACGATCAGTCATAGAGAGCGATTGTGCAGCACCTAGTTGAATGCTGCGTGCAACGTCGGTTCCGCTCATCAGAATTCCACGTCCAACGTGGTTGGCCACGGCCGGTATTCGTGGCCAAGCCATTTTTAATGAGTCGGTGGCGTGGAATGGAAAATACCATTGTTCGGTGCACAAACCAGCAGCTTTGAGCAGTGCTTGATCTCGATCGACAGCTATGACTACGGTTGGCCCAAAGCCACCGCGTCGCAGGAGTGCACCAAGGACCTCATCAAAATGCTGAAATTGCTGTGGGTGCAGGGACGACTGCAATTGGCCGACTCCGTGGATGAGTACTAACAACTCCTCATCTTCACGTGGTTCATTAAGATAATCGACGGCGTCAAGAAAGTCGTAAGTATCTTGCCCAGTGACCTGCAGCAAGTGAGGAAATTGCGCCGCGTTGATGAGTAATTCCGGGCCAAAACTTAGAACCTTTCTAGGTAATTGGCACAAGTTGGTAAGCAACTGTCGCGGGCCAGCTTCTGGCAGTCCGCACACCAGAATGCTATGACCGGCTTGCCCCCCGATAAGTAAGGGTTCCAACGTCCCACAATCGAGTCGATCCACAAGCCCACACCAGATTTCTTCTGTTTGGCCGGACATCCATGGTGTTCTAGGGGGCGTAGGGGTTTGCGGTAACGCCTCAGCAAACGGCGAGCGGCCCATGGTGAACGACTGCCATTCTAAGGCCAAGACAGCGATCTGTCGGTGCAGTGCTTGCATACTCTCGTGCGCAGTGGGATGCCTGCCAAAGGTGCACACCTGCTTGGCGGTGAGATCGCGCGGGCCACGTTCGGCTAACTCGCCATGGGGTGGTGGATCATAGGCGAGTGCAAACTGAAATTTACGGGTAGACCGTGTGGCACAGTGAATTACTGCCTGTCCTGGGCTTGTCAGTGTTGCGGCGTCAGGAATGCCGACTAGCTCGATGGATTCGCCGGGGTCATTGACGCGTAGGGCTATTACAGTATTGAGGTTGGCTCTGGTCTGTCCGGTTAAGGTGCCGGCCGGTCGCTGGGTGCTGAGCAATAGGTGTATGCCCAACGCCCGACCAACCGCAGCGAGACGGTCGATTCGTGGGTTGGCTTCGGGGATGGATTCACTGAACACCCGAAATTCGTCAATCACCACTACGAGGCTCGGAAGCGCAGGACCAGGCTGAACTAGCTGTCTGTATTCGAGCAAGTCGCTACAACGATATTCGGCTAACAACTCCTCACGCCGGGTCACTTCAATTTCCAACTGGGCCAACGCGCGTTGAGCGGCCGCTGAGTCCAAATCACTGGCGAACAGCTGAACGTGGGGCAACTGTGCGAATACGGATAGACCTGCACCGCCTTTAAAATCGACGAGCGCAAAGGCCACCTGCTCAGGCGAATAGTCGCTGGCCAATTGCTTCACGATCCGGCGAAGTGCTTCAGACTTTCCAGAACCAGTCGTTCCACAGATCAGCATGTGTGGTCCGTCAGCGCCGAAGTCGAGAACAATGGGATCCTGCTGATCGGTAGCCCCAATAAGCGCCGTTAAGGCACGAGCTGGATCGCAGGGTGCTAATTCGTTGGATTCTGTGCGGCCTCGCATTGCTTGGGATTCGGCCAAGCTGAGGCAGCGATCAATTAGCCGAACGAAGCGTTGCACGCTGAGCCGTAGTGCAGTGTGCAGCGTCAGCTGTGTATCTTCGAGTGCGACCTCGGGAGTTCGCGGATTCACCCACCGTGTGCCGTTTGGTACTGGGTTTTGACTCATGCCGATCACTAACGACTGGTCGCAAGTCTGTGCAGGGGTAGACACCACGTACAAGGTACGCACCAAGCCGTCTGATTTTGTTTCCAGCATGGTGGGAGTGACCGCCAACGGTGGCAGTCCGGTGCTGACTCCGGGTAACAAAAGTAGACTCGCCGGGAGACATTGCAATCTCGGATCGAGTACCAGTTCTAAGCGTCCACATAAAACCGCCGGGAGATAGCGGGCCAAGATCGCGAAGAGCAGTTCGGTGCTTGGTTTGTCCTGCGCGCCAACGATCTGCCAAGCACCCGGCACACTGGGGGAGAACACCGGTGACGGGCACGGGGCGTCCAAGGAAGTACGCGACTTTCTACGTCGCTTAGTCTTAGCTGAAGGTTCTTCGGCGGCCGGGGCCCACAGTCCCTGGCCAAAGACCAGAGGAGGCAAACTGGCTGTCGGTATCTGTAATTCGGCGCGTGCCAATCCTGCCAGGGTGCTAATTCCCAGGGGCGAGGCATAGGCTGCTCGGGCATTGATGATGTTTTCGCGGTACACCACCGCTTTGGCCTTCCACCGACGACGTTCGCCAATCAACTGGATAGCAGGGAAAATTCCAAGTAGCGCTGAGGCGCCACTGAGTAGTAGAAACAACATTGATCCGGTGAATACCGCCAGCATCACTCCGGAAAGCATCGGCAGAAGGGCTGCTAAACATAGGGCGATCAGGCGTTGAAGTTCGGGCTTATCCGGTAGTGCCCAGTGAAGTTGCTCGGCATTGATCGACTGTGCGTTATCAAGCATCACCGGATCACCCACACATAACTCGGTATCACCCAGCCAGAAACGAGTGCCGCGTTCCAAAGATAGTTCGCTCAGCGACTCATTGGCGGGCCGTTGTGGAGAAATTCGCAGCGTGTTGGATGATTCGCAGGTCAGCAACAGTTGGGATTGATCCACTCGAATGCGCGCATGACGCCGCGCGATCTGCGGGTCTTGCAGCCATAAGGGAGCACAACGCCCTACATCATGAGTGCCTTGAACCAGTAGTAAGCTCGCGCCTGCATCTGGCCCGGAAGCGACAAAGAGCTGCAAGGCCGAAGGCATCTGGTGCTCGCGCGGTAGAACCGGACGCGGAAGGTCTGTTAGCAACAAGTGTGTGCGCGAGCTCAGCTCCGCAGATTCTTCCAAGGCGAGTGGTCCGAGGAACCAGCGCGTTGCACCGAAACTTGCGGTTAAGATCTCGGACAATTGCTGACCATCGAGGGCAGCGGAAACCTGCAGGTGAAACTGGCGCGGCTGTGCAAAAGATCGCGAAACAAGCAACAGCTCATAACGCACCATGATGTTTCCTCCTCAATCGGACCCGCCACTTATGAGTACTTCAGCATCTACTGGTCACAGCGCAACTGGGTGCTTCACCGGATGTGGAGAACGTTGCCTTCGGCTTATCCACATCTCCGCTTGGGTATTGAAAGACAACGATTCTGGGGCTAGGCTCCCATCACATACCCACTTCGCCCAGAACACGAGCAAAAATGGGTGGCACGATGTTGTGCTGGCGCTTCGGTGGCCGGTGTACCTCGATCATTCGGGAATATCTTCATAGTTTCGGCTGAGGACTTGACGTGGACGCCCTATCCATCGTGGAAGACGAAGTACGTGAGCTAGTCCGTCGACGCGGGCTAGACCCCGGCAAGCAACCGGTGCTCATACGCTCTTTGATTGACGATGTCTTGCGCGACTACGACGAACGAGCATTACTCGGCGCAGTGCCTTCCATCGGTCCGTTAGACGAAGCCCGCCGTCAGGTGTATGACAACGTGGCAGGGTTTGGGCCATTACAACCATTGCTCGATGACCCCACCGTCGAGGAATTGTGGATCAACTCGCCTCATCAGATTTTTTGCGCTCGTGGCGGGCAAAGTGAACTCACCCATATTCGTCTTGAAAGTGCTGAAGTGGCAGCGCTGGTTGAACGGATGCTGAAATCCTCAGGACGCAGACTGGATCTTTCTCAGCCCTTCGTGGACTGCCAACTTCCCGATGGCTCTCGGTTACACGTGGTCATTCCAGATATCACCCATGAACATTGGGCGGTGAATATCCGCAAATTTATCGCTCGCGCCAATAAACTCGAAGACCTTGTAGAACTAGGATCACTCAGCGAGGATGCAGCAGCATTTTTAGGTTGGTCGATCGGTGCGGGACTCAACGTGGTGGTTACCGGGCCCACCCAGGCAGGCAAGACGACGATGCTCAACTGTTTGGCGTCCTCCATCGGTTCGCGCGAACGTATCATCACGATTGAAGAAATTTTTGAACTGAACCTTGCCTTGCGCGACGTGGTGAGTATGCAAACACGGCTACCAAATCTGGAAGGTACCGGAGAAATCACGATGCGCCGGTTAGTCAAGGAAGCACTGCGCATGCGGCCCGATCGGATCATCGTCGGGGAGGTACGCGAAGCAGAATCGCTAGACATGCTGATCGCCCTGAACTCGGGAATCGCCGGCCTATGTACTCTCCATGCAAACTCTGCTCGCGACGCAATCACCAAAATTTGTACGCTGCCGCTACTGGCAGGCCCGAATATCACCAGTGATTTCACCGTGCGAACCGTGGCAGCCTGCATTGATCTGGTGGTCCACTGTACTCGCGACCCCAATGGAAAACGCTACGTGCAAGAAATCCTCAGCGTGCGTGGACGCGTTGAAGACGGTCAGTTCGAAACCTCCACGCTGTTCGACTACACCGATGGTGAGCTGAGCCAAGCACCAGGAGCCGATTGGTCACATGACAAATTCGCGCTCGCCGGTATCAACGTCGCACAATTGCTCATGGAGCGGTCATGATCGCTTTGTGCGGTTTACTCGGTGGCTTGGGCGTTGCCCTCGTGGTGGATTGGCTGCTTTTTGACCCCAGTCCGCCAAAGCCCAAACGGCAGTCGCTCATTCGACTATCGCTATTGCGCGCAGGCATCGTGAATCTCAGCCCCGCAAAATTTGTGGCTATCTGTGCCGCCAGCGGAATAGTTTTTGTGCTGATCACGCTGGCCTTGACCGGTTCATGGTTATTTGCCTCCGTATTTTTGCTCTTTGGCTTCTGGGCGCCGTGGGTTTATCTGCGTCATCAAGCAGCTAAACGCCAAGCCGCCTTGCACGAGCAATGGCCCGAGGTGGTCGATCATCTGCGAAGCGCGATCCGAGCCGGACTGTCATTGCCAGAGTCCCTAAGCCAGCTCTCTAGTATGGGGCCGGAACTGCTGCGTCCTGCTTTTCGCGATTTTGCACTGGATTACCGGGCCACTTCAAACTTTTCGTTGGCGCTCGAACAACTAGGTGACCGGCTCGCCGACCCGGTTTCCGACAAGATCCTCGCAACACTGCGCATCACCAGGGAAGTTGGCGGCACCGACCTTGGCCAGACGCTGAGCACACTGGCCGCATTTTTGCGTGATGATGTACGTACTCGTGGAGAACTCGCGGCCCGCCAGTCATGGATAGTTTCCGCTGCCAGATTGGCGGTGGCGGCACCCTGGATTATGCTGCTCGTCCTAGGGACTCAAGAAGCCGCAAAAAATGCCTACCTTACCCCCGCAGGAGTCGTGGTGCTTGCCGCCGGTCTGGTGATTTCGTTGCTGTGCTACCGAGTGATGTTGCGCCTAGGGAACTTGCCTGTGGAAGAACGGGTGTTGGCATGAACTCATTGGTCCCCTTGGCGGTGCTCTGCGGTTTCGGACTGGGTCTGGGATTGTGGATGATCGTGGTGAACCTTCCAGCGTGGCGCCCGCTGTCTTTTGCCGAACGGGTTGCCCCGCATATCCGGGTAGGAAAACGCTCCTCCCGGATGCTCGAAGATTCGTGGCGTGCCGAATCGCGCAGTCCGGCCTTAGTGCAGTTTGCGGCCCCGGTCCTGCAACAGATCAAACGCTTGGCCAGCTTGCACAACCCCGGCACCGGGACCGTCCGCAAACGCCTGCGTGCGGCCGGACTGAAAATAAACGTTGTGGACTACCGTTCCCAGGAGATCATCTGCGCGCTGTTGGGACTGCTTGTTGGCGCTGGCCTGATGGCGCTCTTCGCACTGGGTCGCCCGACGAACTTCGCGTTTGCCCTCATCGTGGTCCTTGGCTGCGGGATCTTCGGATTTCTTGCGCGGGGCTGGTGGCTGAACGAGCAAATTCAACGTCGCGCTCGCAGAGTCCTGACTCAATTTCCAACAGTCGCCGAGGTTCTGGCGCTGACGGTGGGCGCTGGAGAGTCAACCACCGGGGCAATCGAACGCATTTCACGCATCTGCCACGGGGTGATCGGCGAGGAATTTACCGAAACACTGAACGATATCCACTCGGGAAATTCCATGATCCAAGCCATGCAGAATATGTCCGATCGCATCCAAGTCGGTGCAATGACGCGCTTTGTTGATGCCATCGTGGTCGCCACCGAACGTGGTACACCACTGGCTCAAGTGCTCCGTGACCAAGCACAAGATGTCCGCGACGCCTCAAAACGTGAGCTGATGGAAGTAGCCGGTAAACGGGAAATTGGCATGCTCGTGCCCATAGTCTTCGGCGTGCTTCCACTGACGATTGTCTTTGCGGTATTCCCTGGATTGGCCTTATTGGAGATGAGCTATTGACAGCTAACCCACCTTCACAATATCTGCACTCCGCAAAAGTTAGGAAGAATTCCGATGTCCAGCATCCACACTTGGTTCATGATGACAGCCCTAAGCCTGCTCGAAGCAGGACATAGAATCTGGCAGCAGCTCACTACGAAACTGCGTGACGAACGTGGCGATGTCCCCGGATGGGTGATGATCACACTGATGTCAGCATTGCTTGTTGCAGCGCTGTTGGCCATAGCCGGCCCGCGTCTGCAAGACCTGTTCAACCAGGCGATCGATCGAGTATCCGGCCTAGGCTAAGCCGGTGTTCTCAAAATGAATCGGGTTACACACGCCAATGCCCGCCGCTTCTGGAAGCTGGGACCAGAAGAGGCAGGCTCGGCTGTGGCCGAATTTGTCATGATCACTAGTTTGCTGATCGTCATCGCGGTGACCTTGATTCAATTGACGCTTGTGCTTCATGTGCGCAATACCCTCATCGATGCCGCCGCCAACGGAGCGCATTATGGTGCGTTAGCCAACCGTTCACCCGGGGACGCTGCCGGACGTACCAGCACACTGATCACCGAATCTTTGCACAGTGGGTTTGCCCGCAATGTGCAGGTATCAACTAGCGCTGCGGGGGAGGGGCAATTAGTCTCCGTCACCGTGAGCACCCGTGTCCCGCTAATCGGACTGCTACCTAACGGGTGGGACCTAACTGTGCATGGTGATGCGGTGCGCTATGACTGACACTGTTGAGGCACGGGCAGTGCCAAGAGCCGGTGAAGCCGAAAAAGGCAGTGCCATCGTCGAATTCATTTTCGCCTCTACGGTGTTGCTGATCCCCATGATCTATCTGATCCTTGCCGCCGGACAGCTTCAAGCAGGATCATATGCAGTTGTCGGCGCCGCAGACCAAGCAGCCAAGGTTTTTGCGGTAGCAGAAAATCCGGTGCAAGCACGTTCGAACGCCCACCAAGTCGTCGAGCGAGCGATGAATAACTTTGGATTAGCGGGAGCCAACACAAGTATTTCCTGTGACAAAACCTGCCTGAGCCCAGGCAGCGTGGTCACGGTCCGAGTCTCCTTACGTGTTCAGCTACCTTTTATCTCAGAGTATCTAGATGCCTCCGTGTTCACCGTCGATGCTTCGTCGACCCAACGAATTGATCGTTTTGGCTAGCGGAAACCGGTGTGCGAGTTTAATCCGCAAGTTTTGTTCCGAGGACGGGCAGTCTTTGGTACTTGCGATTGGGCTGTGTGCGATCACCTTACTGACAATTTCGGTCGTTCTCGCAGCGAGCGCGGTCAACCTCAAAGCACGCCAACTCTTATCGGTTGCCGATGGCGCTATCGTCGCGGCAGTAGACGAATTCGAGTTCGTCGGCGACGGAGGCCAACCACGTATTGAATTGAATCATTCACAGGTTCAGGCCGCAGTTCAGCGATACCTGCAGGATGTGGATGCCGGACAGCGTATTGATAACCTCCGGATCGGTTCCGTCCAGATTCTGCCTGACGGTCAGGGTGCGACGCTCTTACTCACCGGTTCGGTGCAACCACCAATTATTGGTTGGATCGTGCCGTCTGGGGTGAGCATTCAGGTGAACTCAACCGCTCGCACCGTACTGAGTCGCTAGCTTCGTGAACTTAAGCCGTTAGGCTGCATGGCGTAGGCTTAGATAACCATGGCAAAAACTGACTTCCCCGCTGAAATCCGTTCGCTCCGATCCACTTTCTCCGCGATTGAGGACGTGAGCGACGTTGCTCAAATTAAGGCCGACATCGCCGTACTCTCCGAAGAGGCCGGCGTGCCGGACCTATGGGACGACCCGGCCAGCGCGCAGATTGTCACCAGCAAATTGTCTCACCGACAATCGGAACTTGAACGCTTGAACAAGATCCGTACACGAATCGAAGATCTTGAAGTGCTGGTGGAACTAGCCGAGATGGAAAACGATGATGAGACCCTCGCCGAAGCTGACAAGGAGTTGATCTCCATTCGGAAGGCCCTCGCAGAGTTGGAAATCGTCACCTTGCTCAATGGTGAATTCGACTCACGTGGTGCCGTCGTGACGATCCGTTCCGGTGCAGGTGGCGTAGACGCGGCAGATTTCGCAGAAATGTTGCTGCGCATGTACCTGCGATGGGCTGAAAAACACGGATATAAAGCTACCGTGATGGATACTTCCTATGCTGAAGAAGCCGGTTTAAAATCAGCAACTTTCGAAATCGATGTTCCTTACGTTTTCGGCACGCTGTCGGTGGAAGCTGGCACCCACCGTTTGGTGCGTATTTCACCGTTTGATAATCAAGGACGTCGTCAAACTTCGTTCGCAGCCGTGGAAGTTGTGCCTTTGATTGAGCAGACCGACACCATCGAGATTCCCGAGTCGGAATTGCGCGTAGACGTCTTCCGATCCTCTGGACCTGGTGGACAGAGCGTGAACACCACCGACTCTGCTGTTCGCATGACACACATTCCTACCGGCACTGTGGTCTCGATGCAGAATGAGAAGTCCCAGATTCAAAACCGGGCCGCGGCCTTACGCGTTATGCAGTCACGTCTGCTTTTGCTGAAGAAAGAAGCAGAGAGCGCACAGAAGAAGGAATTCGCTGGGGATGTTAAGGCTTCCTGGGGCGATCAAATGCGGTCCTATGTTCTTAACCCGTACCAAATGGTTAAAGATCTGCGCACCGACCACGAAGTTGGAAATACGCAAGCCGTGCTTGATGGAGAAATTGACGACTTTATTGATGCAGGAATTCGATGGCGCGCGGGTAATCGGCGCCCCTCGAATTAATCCGTAGAATCTCTCAAAAAGACCTGAAAACTGAAAGTTTTCAGGTCTTTTTTCACGCCAAATTTATCATAATTTTGCAGCATAAACCGTCGATTGAGTACCTGAATTCGAGTACGAATCGAGGGACTTATAGACTCGAAAACTGGGTACATGCTAGGATGACTAAGTCGTTGGATGATCTGTGCCCTCCAGTTTTCGCGAATCATTCCGTGTCAGACCCGCATGATGTAGGCAATTTTTCTGTTGCCGCTGTGCCGATGACACGACTTATAGCTGTAAATTCGCTTGAAAATTAGATACATCTTTTGATGATCACAAGACGGCAAATGAACGAACGTGAACCTTTAAGTAATCGTGAATTTCTAAATGTAATTTTTCATGGAAATTCAGTTCGTCAATGAAAAAACGCATTCATACGGCGGTGCTGTCCTGAAGAAGGGGCAGCACTTTGCACGCCGGGAGATAAATGCGGCCTAGATAAAACGATACGTAACTGGAGTGAAGGAAGTGGTTGATGGGCGTAGAGCTTAGGTACGTCGGCTAAACGAATCCTCGTGGAGTATTCCCCGGGATGAGACGTGCGAACCACGCATCAAGAGTTTCAGGTTAGACCTGGACGATGCCAATTCTCAACTACGTCGTTTGAAGGAGGTGGCGTGTGAACAACCCGGAAACGGTCGGTTTCAGCGCCTTGGTCATCATACTTTTATTGGTCCTTTTCTATGGTGGAACATTTTTTGTGTCCACAAAGATCGGCCAGAAAAATGAAAACGCTGACGGTTACATGACCGCTGGCAACAAAATCGGATTCGGAATCTCCGCGGCCAGTATGACCGCAACGTGGATTTGGGCTTCATCAATGTACGCCTCGGCGTCTTCGGGCTACACCTATGGCATCAGTGGACCTATCCACTACGGCCTCTGGGGTGCACTGATGATTCTGTTCATTTACCCATTCGGTAAGAGAATCCGAAAAGTTGCTCCGAAGGCGCACACCCTCGCAGAGGTCATGCACGTGCGACATGGACGTTCCAGCCAGTTAATGCTGGCCGGCTCCAATGTGGTCGGTTCCGTCATCTCATTGATGTCTAACTTCATTGCCGGTGGCGTGCTTATCTCGATGCTCTCCCCATTCAATTTCATCCAGGGCGTGCTGGCGGTAGCCGGTGGCGTATTGCTCTACACCCTTTGGTCGGGATTCCGGGCTTCGGTCTTGACTGACTTCATGCAGGTCATGGCAATGCTCGGAGCGGTAGCAATTATTGTTCCGTTCATCTTCTTCGCAGCGGGTTTCCCAGCCGCATTCGAAACCGGAGCAGGGAACCTTACCGCCCAGCAGTCGAATTTCTTCTCGTCAGACGCATTCTTGAACCAGGGTGCACCATATATCGCCGCGGTTTTGGCCTACGCGATCGGTAACCAAACCATCGCGCAGCGGCTCTTTGCGGTCCGTGAAGACTTAATTAAGCCAACCTTCATCACCGCCACCATTGGCTACGGCGCCATGGTGATCGGTGTAGGAATGATCGGCGTACTTGCCCTGTACCTCGGGTTTGAACCTACAGGCGGGGACCAGAACAACATCATCCCTGAGATGGCGATGAGTTACCTGCCTGGAATCCTGCTGGCGTTGTTCTTCATCATGATCATTGGTGCGCTTTCCTCCACCGCTGACTCGGATCTTGCGGCGCTATCTTCCATCATGATGGCCGATGTATACGGCCAGAACGTTGCGGGCAAGAAGAAGGTTAATCCAAAGACCATGCTGCTGGTCGGACGTATGACCATGATCATCGCAACCGTGGTTGCTGTCTGCTTAGCCAGTTTGCAACTAAACATCTTGGATCTTTTGGTCTTCGTCGGGGCCCTATGGGGGGCACTAGTTTTCCCAGTGCTCGCAAGCTTCTATTGGAAAAAGGTTACGAACAAGGCATTCACGACTGCTGTCTTGGTAGCTCTACTTGTGTTCATTCCGGTTCGTTTCGAGCTGATCCCTATGACCGGCTTTACCGCGGTAATCATCGAGCTGCTGGCAATTCTTGGTATAGGAATCGTATTGGGCCTGATGTCATTCGGATTCTTCGGGCTTCGCGTTGCACTTATCGTTGGCACAGTAGCCACGCTGGTAGCTGCACCGTTCTGCTTCGGATTCCTGCGTGACTACACGACGCTATCAGCATCACTTGTCGCCTATTCGGTCAGTACATTGATCTGTTACTTCATGTCGTTCCGTTCAAAGATGGACTTTGACTTCTCAGTCATCGCAGAACGAGCCGGAGATTTTGACCCCATTGAAGAAATTGTCGCCAGTGCGACTAAGGGTGCCGCTCACAGCAACAATTCGAACAACTCAGAGAGGAATGAATAATGTTGGCGCTGACCATCTATGTACTAGCCTGGCCCGTCATTGTCGCGGGCGTTGCCTTCTTTATTGCCAGGGCGTTCATTTCCGAAGCACGGGAAGCGAAACGCAATGGTGAGCCACTGATATAAGTCATGAATTGTGAGGGTAAGCACCGGTTTGCGCCGCTGCTTACCCTCGAATTCAGGCTTTGGTATCGACTTGAGCGCGCGGAAATGATTGTCGGACCGCAGAAGCTTTTACTGCTGTGCGAAAGCTCACCAAGAGATTTTGGGGTAGCCAAAATCTTGCACGTCAATGCCTAACCTTGCTCAGTGCCGAGTCTGTATAAACGGCATGAATGTGGCAACACACCACACTATCGGTACCTGTTGTACATGTTGCCCCTATAAGGTTTGGAAGACTGGCGCATCAAAAAACGTTCGATCTCGACCTGAGTTTCCGTGGGTCGCGCCCCGACGGCAACTAGCGATTGAAGACATGATTAAATTCGAAAATGTCTCGATGGTTTACGAGCCAAAGCAGCGCAATGCTGCTTTGAACGACGTAAGCATCGAGGTAAACCGTGGCGAGTTCGCCTTCTTAGTCGGAGAATCTGGCTCTGGAAAGTCTACTTTTCTCAGCTTGATCCTGCGCGAAAAGCGCGCCACAAATGGTGCGGTCTACGTCGCAGGGCAAAACCTGAACCGTATACCGAGCCGACGTGTGCCAAAACTGCGTCGTGATATAGGTTTCGTGTTCCAAGATTTCCGTCTGCTACGTGAACGTACCGTGTTCGACAACGTTGCTTTTGCAATGGAAGTTATTGGTGCTTCACGCGCGCAGATTCGCGATCGTGTGCCTGACGCGCTGCGTATGGTGGGCTTGGAAGATAAAGCCCGCCGTAAGCCCACCGAACTTTCCGGTGGCGAGCAGCAACGTGTCGGCATCGCCCGAGCGATCGTTAACAAGCCTTCGATCCTGCTGGCCGACGAGCCGACCGGCAACCTCGACCGCAAGAACAGCGTCGAGGTAATGAATGTGCTCGATCGCATTAACCAAAACGGCACCACCGTGCTGATGGCCACTCACGCTCACGAACTCGTCAGCGAGTTCCGCCACCGAGTCATTGAATTGAGCAAAGGCAGCGTTGTGCGCGACGAAGCTGATGGTCAGTACACCGCAATGACGACCGTGATCAATCAGGACGGTTCACGTGAGCTCCTAACTGGTGAGGCCGCCATGGAAGCATCTAGTGAAGCTGCAATGAATGAAGAGAAGGACGAGCGCCAGTGAGATTAGGATTTATTCTCCGCGAGGCTGCGAAGGGCCTTCGTCAAAACATCATCATGGTCGTATCCGTGGTTTTGGTGACCTTCGTATCGCTGACCTTTGTTGGTGCTTCGGCACTATTGCAACTACAGATCAACCAGATGAAGGGCTACTGGTATGACCGCATGGAAGTTGCGGTCTTTCTCTGTGACGACAACACCGCTGCGCCAAACTGCGCGGGTGAAGGCGTCACCGACGAGCAACGCACAAGCATCAAGCAACTGCTCGAATCAGATGAGATGGCTCCATACATCAAGGAATTCGCGTATGAGTCAAAAGCCGATGCACTCAAAAACTTTAAGGAACAGTACAAGAATTCTTCCTTGGTTGATCAGGTTACCGAAGATCAGCTACCAGAATCGTTCCGTATCGGTCTAGTAGACCCCGAGAAGTATCCCGTTATCAATGAAGCTTTTTCGACCGTAGCGGGCGTTGATTCGGTCGTGGACCAACGCGAACTCTTGGAGAAGGTCTTCCAGCTAGTGCGAGTGGCCTCCGCCGCCGCAGCTGTGGTGGCAATTGTGATGATTGCCTGTGCCGTGTTGCTGACAGGCACAACTATTCAACTCTCGGCCATGCATCGACGGCTAGAAACCACCATCATGAGACTAGTTGGCGCATCAAAAACGACTATTCAGTTGCCATTTATCATCGAGGGTGTGATCGCATCCATTATCGGTGGTGTCCTTGCATCAGGCACACTGTGGTTGTTAGTTAAGTTCCTAGTTCAAGACAAATTGGCGAGCGAAAATGTTGGCGTGGCCTTCATTTCAACCAATGAAGTTCTCTTAGTTGCACCCGGGCTCTTGATTATTGGTATCGTTTTGGCCACAATTTCTTCAGTGGTAACGTTGAAGCGTTACCTGAAGGTATAGCCAATCGTTATCTTGAGTGTTCGGTTATGCCTGAAGCACGAAAATCTTTAAGGAGCAGTATGCTATCCAACGCCGTGCGACGTAAGTTCCTGCGCGCCACCATTGGTGGAGCCCTAGCATTGTCACTTACCTTGCCTGCGGGGATTGTTATTGCCGATGAACTCGATGACCGTAAGGTTGACGTCGAGAAAAACATCGACAATTTGGAACAGGACATGGAAGTTCTTGATTCGGATATTGTTGCCACAGATAAGAAACTTCGGGCCCAACAAGCTCAGGTTCCAGCTGCCGAGGCAGCTCTCGCAGATGCCCAAAGCCGTGTCTCCAATGCACAAGCTACTGTCGCGGATCTAACGAACCGGCTGATCAGCGCTCAAGCCACGAGGGACAAGGTTGCTAAGGCAATCGAAGAGAACGCCGCCAAGATTGCAGAAGCGGAAAACACCATGGCGCAGATCGCCTCCGAAGCGTATAAGCGCGGAGGGGTGTCCAGTGGGTTAGACATGATCTTGAATATGGATTCGGCGACCGCAATGGCTGATGGCTTAGACATGGCTAACCGTGCCATGGATTCACAGAACGCCGCATATAACGATCTAGCTCAAGAAAAAGCCACCGACGAGAGCAACAAACTGCGTTTGGTTGCTGTCGAGGATGAAATCTCTTCGCTCAAGGGCCAGGCTGAAGAAGCTTTAGCTCAAGAGCAAAGCGCCCGTGATGCGGCCCAGTCTGCCAAAGATGAGTTGAATGCCTTGGTTGCAAGCACCGAATCTCTTAGCGCCGAATTGGAAGCAAAAAAGCCGCAGATTCAAGCGAAGCTAAAAGTTCAAGAGCAGGAATCTGCTTCGATCAACCAGCAGATCAAAGAACGCCAAGAACGCCTGATCAAAGAAGCCGCTGAACGTAAGCGTAAGGCAGAGGAGAAGGCCCGTAAGGAAGCCGAAGCGGAGCGTCAGCGCGTCGCCAAGGAAAAAGCCGCCTACGAAGCCGAGCAGGAGCGTCAGGCAGCGGAAGCCAAGCGCAAGCAGAAGACTTACAAGAAAAAGCAGTACGTGGCTCCTAAAGCGAAGCCAAAGACCGAAACATACTCGGAACCAAGCAGCTGGGGCTTGGTCAAGCCCACGAGCAGCGCGCGAATTACCTCCAGCTTTGGATGGCGTCCAACTCCTGCAGGAACGATTGACTACTCGGGACAGGGCGGCTACGTCCACGCAGGTGTCGACTGGGGCTTCGGCGGCCAGTGTGGCTCACCGATTCGTGCGGCTGCCAGCGGAGAAATTTGGTTCGCCGGCTGGGGCGGTTCCTCGGGTAACAAGGTGACCGTGTCGCACGGCGTCGTAAAAGGCAAGGCACTAGCAACCAATTACCACCACATGTCACGCATCGCTGTGAGCAATGGCCAGCACGTAAAACAGGGCCAGGTCATCGGGTATGTGGGCACCACCGGTAACTCCACTGGCTGCCACCTTCACTTCGAAACGATCATCAACGGTTCGCATGTGAATCCATTGGGACTGCTCTAACGCTAGACTTGGTAGTTGTGCGCGGGAATCCGCCCGCGACATGCAAGGAGTGTCATGGCTAAGAAGAACCAAGAAGATCGCATTATCGCGAGCAACCGCAAGGCGCGCCACGATTTTGAGATTCTAGATACCTTCGAAGCGGGCATGGTGCTGACTGGGACCGAAGTTAAGTCGCTACGTGAAGGTAAGGCTTCGTTAGTGGATGGCTTTGGTCAGTTCTACCGCAATGAACTGTTCATTGAGAATTGCTACATCCCGGAGTACCTGAACGGTTCGTGGACCAACCACACCGCTCGTCGTCGTCGTAAATTATTGCTGCACCGTGCAGAGCTGCTGAAAATTGAACGTAAGATCTCCGAAGCGGGCCTGACTATTGTTCCGCTGAAGATTTACTTCAAGTCAGGTCGCGTAAAAATTGAAATCGGTGTCGCTCGCGGTAAGCGTGAGTATGACAAGCGTCAGACGTTGCGCGAGCAGCAGGATAACCGTGAGGCACTGCGTGCCATGCGTGAACGTAATCGCGGACAAGCCTAGGCGTGGCGTGAATCTCGTTGGGTTAGCAGAGCAGATTGCGCTATGATTATTCAACACGCCTTTTGGTGTGGTTGTACCCGGGAAACCGGGACTGACAACAAAATACGGGGATGATCGGTTTCGACGGTGTGAGTCGCGACAGATGAAGCGGGCCGAGGATGCAAAGTTATCTCGTAAACGCTCTTTGCAAAACAATAAGTGCCGAATCAAAGCGCACTGACTTCGCTCTCGCTGCCTAAGCAGCCAGACAGTCCGTTAGCCAGGGGATGCTATCGCCCCTGATCCTAACGTCATTTAGGTAGCCCCTGTGTTCGGCGGACGTTACCGCTACCGAACACATACTTAGGTAACTGTGCCTGGATCAACCACATGTTTGCGTGATGGTTGGGGCAGAGAAATTCCGCAGCAAACTGCGCCCGGAGAAGACCTGGCAACACCACATCGGACGGGAGTTCAATTCTCCCCATCTCCACGTATTTGAACCCTCGAGATCCTTATGATCTCGGGGGTTCTGTCGTTAACCTATGTGCGGTATACGACCTATTGCGCATTGAGCGATCCCAGTTTCTGATAAAGATTCGCTAGAACTTTCGGGGCGTTGGCGAATGGCAGACACTTGGGACATAGAGATTCTGCTTGAATTAGTCGTCTGCTCAATCCTTTGGGACTTGGGGCTTACCCGAAGTGAGTACGTGAGCGTGATCCGGTTGCCTCTGCCCGAACGGACTTCAGATGTTGAATGCAGGGGAGCGCTACCGAGGTTGCAGAGACAGCGGTTCGTTGGTAAATCCGGTTCTTAGCTGGGTTCTCATTGGCGCGTGGTGCGTACCTCGGGCCGAAGTGTCAAGGCCGGGCATGGACGGCCTAGGGCAGATCTTGGCGCGTAGATAGATGATGGCCACACTAGGTAACACGGTGCCTTGCGCGCGAGTCATGTCGCGAGGTCGCTGTTTACCACATAGACTGGAATTGAACGGCTAAGCAGACGGCCAGATTGCTGAAACGGAGTGAGATCAGAAACGATGGGTAAAAACGGTTCCCAGCGGGTATCACCGGCTATTTCGGCTATCTATGCTGTGATCGCATTCCTCCTCGAAGTTGGTCTGATTTTCGCGGCAGCGTTGGCCGCCATCGCCTTCGTGCCATGGCCAACTATCCCGTCGATCCTCGTGGTGGTAGTGCCGCTACTAATTATTTGGGCACTCTTCTTCTCACCTAAAGCCAAGTTCCGTCTGCGTCTTCGTATTAGGTTGACGCTACTGCACCTGATCTACCTCGTCGGTGCCTACGTGTTGTGGCTGAGCGTTGATCACTCATTTACCGATCAGTCCCAGATCTGGGCGATCGCGATGCTTGCTCTGACGGGTATAAGCGCCATCCTGGTTCTAGCCACGGGCGGATACGTGGTGCCACACGACCGAGAAAAGAGAACTCCGCAGTCGCCAGGCCAGTCTAAGGATGCGACACGCAATGCACCTCGCGGACGCCGCGCGGCACGCTAAAAAACTTAAAGTAAAAATTATGGGTACGGCCAATTGGTCGTACCCATAATTTTCCCACGTTGGACTATCTAGTCATCAGCCAACCCAGTGCACCAGCGCCGCCGGCAATCACGAAGGTGGAGCATAGATACACGATTGCGCGGGCCTTGTTGACCTCATAAATCAGGCGGAACCCGACAAATAGGGTACTGGCGGTAGTCAGTGAGCCACAGACCCCAGAGGCCAGCAGCCAGAGCCGATCGGCTGCAGGTATGGTGTGCACAAAGTTTTCGTGCGTGAGATCCAACTGGTGGCTGCGTGCGTAACCGAGCACCACGCCTAACGCAAAGCTACCGAGAATGTTCGCAAGCAGGATTCCGCGCGGCCAGCCAGCGAACAGGCCCTGCGCCAAATCGTGTGTTGCAGGAAGCGAACGGTCCAAGAGGTAACGAATCATCGCGCCGATTGCGCCAGCGAGCAACAGCAGCCAGATCACGACAGCTCCTGCGGGCGAGCTAGGTGTCGGTCCAGCAACGTGTGCGTCAAGAAGACGGCAGCTAGACAGAGCACCACGCTGAGTAAGAGGTAGCCGATGTATCCGGCAGCGCTCAAACTAGTAAATAACAGCAGCACCGTCGAAAGGGTGGTGAAGGAACCACAAAAACCGGTGCCCGCAAAAAGCTGCAGCAGCGGTGCCAGCGGCCTGCGTGCAGCATAGGCGCTCAACGCAGCCAAAGCGACGCAACCAAGGACGTTGACGATCAAGGTTGAGGCGGCCCAGACGTTGGCCGGGGTGAGCATGTCAATGGCTACTCGGGCCAGCGCGCCCAAGGCTCCGCCGAGTGCCACCGCCAGGAATTTAGCGAGCTGAGCTCGATCGATCATGGAGCGCAGACCCAGACCAGCGAGGCTTCGATGTAGTTCAGCTGGTGTGGAAGCTCGATCATTGCCCCGGGCACAATTCCTAACTTCTTGGCGCGACGCAGAAACTCGGGGTCTTCGTCGCTCACGCGACACACGATCGCCTGCGCGCCGTGGAACCGATCGAGGCGCTGCGCATCGCGGGTAGCTAGCACCCCCGCGGCCGAGGGGATCGAGTCGCCATGCGGATCGACCTCGGGGTGTCCCAGCCGGGCGTGTAAGGCATCGATGAATCTGTCGGTGACGGTGTGTTCAAGCGCCTCAGCCTCATCGTGCACCTCGTCCCAGTCATATCCGAGTTCATCGCGCAGGAAGGTTTCTAAAATCCGGTGTCGGCGCACCATGCGCAGCGCCTCGCGTCGCCCGATGTCGCTCAACGAGATGGCGCCACGCGGAACATGATCGACCAGACCTTTAACCGCAAGCTTTTGCACCATCGAGGTGGCCGAGGCGGGGGAGAGCCCCAGCTGATCGGCTAACGCTCCGGTGCCCACTGGCTCATCTTCCCATTCGGTGAGCAGGTAGAGCGCCTTGAGGTAGTCTTCCTCGCTGGTGGTCAGCTTGTGCGGGTGCAGGCCTGGCATGGTTAACCGCGGTTCAGGTAGGGCAGGATCAGCGGGTGTAGCGCGCCATTGCTGGCCAGCGCATTACCGCCGTGGCAGCCTTCGACGCCCGCGATCGAGGTGAAAGTTCCGCCGGCTTCACGAACCAGTGGGACCAGCGCAGCCATGTCGTAGAGTTCTAGTTCCGGTTCGAAGGCCGCGTCTACCGCGCCCTCGGCGAGCAGTGCGTAGGAGAAGAAGTCTCCGTAGCCGCGGGTGCGCCAGGCCTGATCGAGCAGTTCGAGCAGATCATCGAGCTTGCCCAGCGCCTTCCAGCCGTTGAGTGAAGCGTAGGACAGCGAAGCATCAGCCAGTTCGGTGACCTGTGAAACGTGCAGTCTGCGTGGGGCATCGAGCCCTGGTTCGCTGACATACGCGCCTAACGACGTGGCGGCGTGCCAGCGCCGGGACAGCGCCGGTGCCGAGACCACACCCACTACCGGTTCATCGTCGATGACCAGCGCGATCAGTGTCGCCCAGACCGGTACGTGGCGCACAAAGTTTTTTGTTCCGTCGATCGGGTCGATCACCCAGCGCCGCGATCCACTGCCGTGCACCCCAAATTCTTCGCCAAGCACCGAGTCCTCCGGGCGATGTTCGGCGAGCATCGCTAGGATCAGCTCTTCTGCCCCGCGGTCAGCATCGGTGACCGGGGTCATGTCGGGTTTGGTATCCACGCGCAGATCGTTGGCTCCGTAGCGGGCCAGGGTCAGTTCATCGACCCGCTGCGCCATCATCAGGGCGAAGTCGAGGTCCTGTTGCAAGGTGTATTCGGCCATGGGGTAGTGGCGCTAGAGTGCGCCCAGCTCCTTTTCGTGCGAGAGGTCTTCGGTGGTGATCAGTCGGCGGTACGAGGCGAGCCTGGAGGCTGCGGCCGGTGGAGTCTCGGGGTCTTGCACCCAGGCTTCCAACGCGCAGCCAGCGGCGTTGGCCTGATGGTTGCAACCGCGTGGGCAGCCGGTCGCGATCTGCGCCAGCTCGCCGAAGGCGCCCAGAATATTATCCGGGTCAACCAGCCCGAGCCCGAAGGAACGGATACCCGGGGTGTCGATCAGCCAGCCGCCGGGTGCTTCGCCCAGGCGCAAGGCCAGCGCGCTGGAGGAGGTGTGCCGGCCGCGGCCGGTTACCGAGTTCACCTGTCCGGTGGCTCTGGTGGAGCCGGTGAGCGCATTAACCAGCGTGGATTTACCCACCCCGGAGTGCCCGATGACTACCGAAACACCACCGGCCAAGAGTTCTTCGAGCTCATCTAATGCGCCGACGGCTAGGCGTGCGCTGGAGCCGTCGGCACCGCGCGCATCCACGCCGGTGGCTTCCGAGTCGGTGGTCCGCGAGATCACCACTTCCAGCGGCAACCCCTCATAGTGTTTCAAAAATTCGGCCGGGTCTTTCACATCGGCCTTGGTCACGCACAGTACCGGGGAAATGCCCGCATCGTAGGCGGCCACCAGCGCACGATCCACAAAGCCGGTGCGTGGTTCGGGGTTCGCGGCGGCGACCACGATCACCAATTTGTCCACGTTGGCCACCACCACCCGCTCGGTCGCGTCGGTGTCGTCGGCGCTGCGCCGCAGCAGTGTGCTGCGTTCCTGAATGCGCACTAGTCGCGCCAGCGTGTCGGGCTTGCCGCTGGTGTCACCCACCAGCGCTACCAGATCCCCGGGCACGATCGCCTGGCGGCGCAGTTCGCGGGCACGGGCGGCGATAACGATGCGCTCTTGGGCGGTATCCTCATCCAGAATTGCGGTGTAGCGTCCGCGGTCCACGGTAATAATGCGCCCGATCACTGCCTTGTCGTAGGCGGGACGGTCCTTGGTGCGCGGACGGGTGCCCTTCTTGTTCGGGCGTACCCGCACCGATGATTCGTCGTAGTCGCTATAACGCATTAGCCTGCCTGGCTTGGAGTGCTTGAGGTGCTTGAAATGTTGGCGGTTCCGGCCATCTGCTCCCACAGTGCGGGAAAATCGGGCATGGTTTTAGCGGTAGTCGCAATATTCTCCACCCGAACCCCGTCGATGGCGAGGCCCAATAGCGCTCCCGCGGTCGCCATCCGGTGATCTTCATAGCTGTGCAGATCCGCGGCACGCAACTGGCCGGGGTTAATCTGCAGCCCGTCGCCGGTGGCGCGCACGCTGGCACCGACCTTGCTCAGTTCGGTTTCTAGCGCCGCCAGCCGATCGGTTTCATGTCCGCGCAGGTGCCCGATGCCGCGCAGCGTGCTCGGCGAATCGGCCAGCACGCACAGGGCCGCCAGCGTCGGGGCGAGTTCCGAGGCATCGGAATAATCGATCCCGCGAATGGTGCCGGTACCCGTTACGGTGAGCACCCCGTCCTCGTCCAAGGACACGTGAGCGCCCATGGCTGAAAGGATTTGTACCCATTTACCGCCGACCTGGGTGGTCTGCGCGGGCCAGAACGGTACCCGCACGGTGCCCTGCGAGGCGAGCGCGGCAGCCAAAAACGGTCCGGCATTAGAAAGGTCTGGTTCGACGGTGACGGTGAAGCCGTCCAACCGGCCCGGTGCGATCTTCCAGCCGCGGCCGTCGGCGTCCGTAGCCACCTGCACACCGAGTTCGCGCAGCGTCGCCACGGTCATCACAATGTGGTCGGGGCTCGCGATATGCCCGGGCGCCGCACGCAGGTGCAAACCGCCCGGCAGCGCATGGGCGATGAGCAGCATCGCAGAAATGAACTGCGAACTGGCCGACGCATCGATGCTTACGGTATCGCGCACGCTCACCGAGCTCGCATCGAGCGTAAAGGGCATTAGCCCTGGCTGATCAGCAAAGCTAAACTCCACCCCGAGCTCCGCCAGGGCATCAAGCACCGGGGCCATCGGACGTGCCCGAGCGGCCTCATCACCGTCAAAGTGCACACGTGCCCCGGTGACCGCAGCCAGCGCCGGCACAAAACGCATCACGGTTCCGGCTAGCCCACAGTCGACGTGCAAGGTCTGTGCCCTGGCCGCGCTGCGCGCTTGCGCATCGGCGGGGCGCAGCACCACGGTGGTTGACCCATCATCCTGAGTCTCACGGCTGATCTGCACGCCAAAGGCTTGCAGGGCACGCAGCATCAGCTCGGTGTCGCGACTAATCAGCGTGTTGTGGATCGTGGAGGGCGTGTCGGCCAGCGCGGCCAACAGCAGATACCGGTTGGTCAGCGATTTTGAGGCCGGCACGTGCACCGTCGCATCCAGCGCACCGGAGGCAAAAGGTGCCTCCCACCAGTTCAGTTCGCATCCATGAGCGCTCACAGAGATAATCGCACTTCCCGTCTAAATCGGCCGTTGAACTCTTTGCCTAATTCTAGCCGAGAGCGCGCCGGGAATAACCGTCAGCAGTCGGCGGTTGAAATATGTGTGACGACGATGGAACAGACACAGACACAGACACAGACACCATGCAAGGCTCGGCCCGGTGTGAGCCGCGCCCTGTCCACTAGCCGGGTCAAGCGCGTAGACTCGTCGGTGATGACTGATAACACCGTGGACACGGACTTGCCCGATGTGAGCAAGGAGACCGAGGACGAACGTCGTGCGCGTTTTGAGCACGACGCACTCGGTTATGTCGACCAGCTGTACTCGGCGGCGTTGCGCATGGCGCGTAACCCGGCCGACGCCGAAGATCTGGTGCAGGAGGCCTTCACGAAGGCCTACTCGGCATTCCACCAGTACAAGCCCGGGACTAACCTGAAGGCTTGGCTGTACCGAATTCTGACCAACACCTACATCAACCTGTATCGCAAGCGCCAACGCGAACCGCTGCGCACCTCGACGGACACCATCGAGGATTGGCAGATGGCCGCGGCGATGGAACATAGTCCCACCGGGTTGCGCTCCGCGGAAGTCCAGGCGCTTGATCACCTGCCAGATTCCGATGTGAAGGCTGCCTTGCAGTCTATCGGTGAGGATTTCAGGCTCGCGGTTTACTTCGTGGACGTCGAGGGTTTCAGCTACAAGGAAGCCGCCGAAATTTTAGGGGTGCCGATCGGAACCGTGATGTCACGGTTGCACCGCGGACGTAAGTCGTTGCGCGAACTACTGGCCGATTACGCCGCAGACCGTGGCATCAAAGCCGCCGGGCCAGGCACCAAGGCCACAGCGAAGAAAGCGGAGAAGTAGCGATGGACTGTAACTCATTGGGGGACTGCGCCGATGACCGCATGGTACGCATTTATGAGTACCTCGACGGCGCGTTGACGCTGGGCGACCTAAAAGATGTTAAAGCACATCTTGATCACTGCCCGGAATGCACCGAGCAGTACGATCTGGAGTGCATCATTCGATCGGTGGTGCGCCGTAGCTGCCAGGAGGCTGCCCCGCAGCAGCTGAAGATGAATATTATTACGCGCATCTCGCAGATCCGCACCGAATCCGGGCACTAAGCCACGCGTTCAAAGACCCAAAAAGAAAACCCCGTATCCTTCGAAGTTACTTCGAATGGTACGGGGTTCTTTGTGCTCAAATCGCTTAGCTGTTTGGGCGCTTGCCGTGGTTGGCACCGCCACGCTTACGATCTTTACGCTTACGTGAACGCTTCGACATGGTGACTCCTTTGCGGGATCAATAATTGCCTTCCCGAATGCTCGGGCCGGCTAATAGTCTTTCATACCTTGGCACCATTGCCTAACCGGTGCGCCGGTGGTGAGTCGACGATTCTAAGGCTCTAGCTGGCGTCTGGTTCGGGCAGATCCAACCAGGAATACCAGCCGCGGTGCAGCACCAGCCAGGCCATCAAACCATAACCGGCCTGACCCGGCACGCCGCCGGAAGCGGTCAGGTCACTGCGCCACTGCGAGTGGGCGCGCAGCGGAGTGAAGGTGTCGATGTAATGGTGGTTGCGCCGCAGCGCCACATCAGAGTAGACCCGGTTCAGTTCGGCGACGCGCTCATTGCGTGCGTCATCTAACCCCGGAGCCGGACCCACCAACAGTGCTTTGATGCTCATCTGCGAGGCCGAATCGAGGATATTGGCCAGGTTTAAGCGGCTGCGCGCGGTGGTCAGTCCCAAGTCCACGTCACGATCGGAGAGGGCAATGACCAGACGGTTCTCGACCTGATCGCCAAAGCGCCGGGAGGCTTCGCCCATCCAGCGTTCGGCTAGTGCTTCGGAGCCTTCTGCCGGAGCGGCCAGCACGAAGGACTGCAAACGTAGTGCGGGGTCTTGGGTTCGAGCCATCACTCGGCCGAACCAGCCCAGTGCGCGCGGGTCGCCGTGTCCTGCAAGTAACTCATCGCCGATGGCGGTGATGCGGATGGTGCGAAATTCCAACTTGGCGACCTTTCGTTGGTAAAACTAAATCTTCGTCAACCTTAGCAGTGTCCAGTTGCCAGATCGGGGAGGTAAGAGCGGGTTAAAGACCACAGCCGGCGAACCTGACTCCGTGGTGAGAGGATCAGGTTCGCCGGCTGTAGTTTATGCAGAGACGAGCGTGTCGCTTAGCGTGCGAACGCGGCCTTGAGCAGCACCGCAGCTTCGGCTTCGTGACGCTTCGCGTTACCCGCGGAGGTCGCAGCCGAGGCCGGACGCGATACGAGGTTAACCTTCGCATCGAGCTCAGGGGCCACATACAGACCGAAGAACGGCCATGGGCCCTGGTTCGCAGGTTCGTCCTGAACCCACGAAACACTGGCGTTCGGGTACTTGGCCAGCTCGTCGGCAATCTGCTTCACAGGTGCCGGGTAGAGCTGCTCAACACGCACGATCGCGACCTTCTCGTCCTGCGCCTTGGTGCGCGCAGCGATCAGGTCGTAATACAGGCGACCGGAAACCAGCAGCACCTTTTCGACGGCATCCTTGTTGGTGATCGTCGAATCGCCGATGACCTCCTGGAAACCACCGGTGGTGAAGTCCTCCACCTGAGTTGCCGCGGCCTTCAAACGAAGCAGCTGCTTCGGGGTGAAAACGATCAGCGGCTTGCGTGGACGGGCGTAAGCCTGGCGACGCAGCAGGTGGAAGTGGTTTGCACCGTTGGAAGGCTGAGCGACCACCATGTTGTTCTCCGCGCACATCTGCAAGAAGCGTTCGATGCGTGCCGAGGAGTGGTCTGGACCCTGACCCTCGTAGCCGTGCGGCAAGAGCATGACCAGCGAGGAGGATTGGGACCACTTCTGCTCGGCCGAGGAGATGAACTCGTCGATCACGGTCTGCGCGCCGTTGACGAAGTCACCGAACTGCGCTTCCCACATGACCAGTGCATCTGGGCGTTCCACCGAGTAACCGTATTCGAAGCCTAGGGCCGCGTATTCGGAGAGCAGCGAGTCGTAGATCCACAGTGGGGCCTGGTCATCGGACAGGTGGTGCAGCGGGTACCACTCGTTGTCGTTCTCCCGGTCGTGGAAGACCGAGTGACGCTGTACGAAGGTGCCGCGGCGTGAATCCTGGCCTGCCAGACGAACCGGCACACCTTCCATGGACAGCGATCCCAGCGCAGCCAGCTCGGCGAAGCCCCAGTCAATGCCGCCTTCGCGGGACATCTTCTCGCGGCGCTCCAGCAAAGCCTTGAGCTTGGTGTGCATGGTGAAGTCCTCTGGCACGGCCAGGTGGGCCGCGCCGATCTTCGCCAGCGTGGACTCGGTGATCGCCGAGCCACGTGCGCCGTCGACGGTGTTCTCGTCGGCGGCCTGAGCGAAAGGCTTCTCCAGGTCGTTGATGGTCGATCCCGGGGTGATGATCGGGATCGGCGAGGTCTGTGCGGCGTGAGTTTCGGAGAAGATCCGTTCCAGGTTCCCCTTGTACTCGGCCAACACGTTCTCGGCTTCCTCCGCGGTGATATCCCCGCGGCCCACCAAGGCCTCGGTGTATAGCTTGCGGGTGGAGCGCTTCGCCTCGATCAGGTTGTACATGATCGGCTGGGTCATCGACGGATCGTCGCCCTCGTTGTGGCCGCGGCGGCGGTAGCAGATGAGGTCGATGACCACGTCCTTGCCGAACTTCTGGCGGTACTCGAAGGCCAGCTGGCCTACGTGCACGACGGCCTCCGGGTCATCCCCGTTGACGTGGAAGATTGGAGCCTGCACGGTGCGTGCCACATCGGTGGCGTACACGGAAGAGCGCGAAGAACTTGGAGCGGTGGTGAAACCGATCTGGTTGTTCACGATCACGTGCACGGTGCCGCCGGTCTTGTAACCTGGCAGCTGGCTCATCGCCAGAACCTCGGAAACTACGCCCTGGCCGGCGAATGCTGCGTCGCCGTGCACCAGAATTGGCAGCACGTTGTTCTTCGAATCCATGCGGTCTAGCTTCGCGCGGGTGATGCCCTCGAGCACCGGATCCACGGCTTCTAGGTGAGATGGGTTCGCAGCCAGGTAGACCTTGGTCTGGTTGCCGGCATCCGAGGTGTAGGAACCCTCGGTGCCCAGGTGGTACTTCACGTCGCCCGAACCCTGGACCGAGCCCGGAGTTGCGGTGCCCTCAAATTCGCGGAACACCTGTGCGTAGGTCTTGCCGGCGATGTTTGTCAGCACGTTCAAGCGGCCGCGGTGCGCCATACCGATGGCGACCTCGTCCAGTTGCTCGTCGGCGGCGTCGGAAATGATCGCGTCCAACAGTGGGATCAGCGATTCGCCACCCTCAAGGGAGAAGCGCTTCTGGCCGACGAACTTGGTCTGCAAGAAGGTTTCAAACGCTTCGGCGGCGTTCAGCTTCGAAAGGATGCGCAGCTGCTCATCGCGTGATGGCTTCGCGTACCCGGATTCCAGCTTCGACTGGAACCATTCGCGCTCCACCGGGTTCTGCAGGTGCATGTACTCGGTACCGGTGGTACGGCAGTACGCGTCACGCAGGATACCTAGGATGTCGCGGAGCAGTGCACGGTTTTTACCGCCCAATCCGCCGGCAACCCATTCGCGATCCAGGTCCCACAGGGTCAGCCCATAGGTCTGGATGTCCAGGTCCGGGTGCTTGCGCTGCACGTATTCCAGCGGGTTGGTGTCCGCCATCAGGTGGCCACGCACGCGGTAGGAGTTGATCAGGTGCTGGATTCGCGCGACCTTGTTGACTACCAGGTCGACGTCGACCTGGTTGTCGATGGCCCAGCGTACCGGCTCGTAAGGGATGCGCAGCTGTTCGAAGATTTCGTCGTAGAAACCCTGCTCGCCGAGCAAGAGGGATTCAATGAGCTTCAGGAATTCGCCGGAACCCGCGCCCTGGATCACGCGGTGATCGTAGGTGGAGGTCAGCGTAATGTGCTTGCCGATGCCCAAATTGGCGACGGTCTTTTCCGAGGAGCCACGGTATTCCGCTGGGTATTCCAGTGCGCCGACGCCAACGATGGCGGCCTGGCCCTTGGAAAGGCGAGGTACCGAGTGTACGGTGCCGATGCCGCCTGGGTTGGTCAGCGATACGGTGGTGCCCGAGTAATCGTCGGCGGTCAGCTTGTTATTGCGTGCGCGCTTGATCAGGTCTTCGTAGGTGGTCCAGAACTCGTTAAAGCTCAGGGTCTCCGCGGCCTTAATATTTGGTACCGCGAGCATCCGCGAGCCGTCAGGCTTGGGAATGTCGATCGCGATTCCGAAGTTCACGTGCGCCGGCTGGATCGCGGTTGGCTTCTTGTCGATCACGTCGTAGGTGACGTTCATCGATGGGATCTGGCTCAACGCACGGATCACGGCGAAGCCGATCAGGTGGGTGAAGGAGATCTTGCCGCCGCGGGCACGCTTGAGGTGGTTGTTGATGACGATGCGGTTGTCGATCATCACCTTCGCCGGTACGGCACGCACGGTAGTCGCGGTGGGCACGGTGAGCGAGGCATCCATATTGGTGGCGATGGCCTTCATTGGCCCGCGCAATGGGGTGCGTTTTTCCTCGCCGTAGAGCTCGGTCGACGGGGCAGGCTTCGGGGCCTGTGCCGGGATCGGAGCGGTTTTCGGTGCTGCGTCCTTCGCCGGAGCCGCTTCGGCCTTGGCCGGTGCCGGTGCTTCTGGCGCGGATTCGGTGGTGCGAGCCGCGGCCGCGGCGCGCGGTGCACCCTGACCATTGCTCGACGCTACCGGTGCTGCCGGGGCAGTCTTGGGTGCTGGCGCCGGTGGTGCGCTTGGCTCCGCCTTCGCCGTAGGTGCCGCGGGGGCAGCCGATGCATTGTTTTCGGTGGTGAGGGACTCGAAAATATCCCACCATTTTTTATCGACCGAGTTCTTATCGACGAGATACTGCTGGTACAGCTCGTCTACTAGCCACTCGTTTCCACCAAACTCTTCAGTAAGTCGGTGGTGTGCTTGCTCTGGCACGTGCAACGCCTCTTCCCTGATTTCTACGTTGTTCTAGCTTGAGCCGGTGGTAGCCCGAGGACGTGAAAATGGCCACCGATACTCACAAGATTTCTAGACCTGCGCTCCAGTCTAGTGACATGTTGCAAGGTTTTGCCACGAGTCGTCGGGAATATCACGAAAGTGTCGCTAAACACCTACCATTTACCCTGAGCTAACTACCGTATATCGCGCGTCGGAGAATATTGTGCGCGATCGGCGATCTTTCGTTAGACTAAATCGCACTATGGAATCTCATTCTCCAAGCCGGTCCGTCGCCCGCGGGCGCAGCACCGGCCATCACACCGAACGCCTGGCAGATTCTGCCTCCCGATTGGAGCCTTCTAGTTGCCGCTTAGAGCAAACTAGAGGCCTTCTGACCCAACGATTCCAGGGGCGTGGCTAACCGCCCATGGAATGGATCTTCATACTTTTCGGTGTACTGCTTATTCTTGGCACCGGCTTTTTTGTGGCGGTCGAGTTTTCGCTCGTCGCCCTCGATAAGAGCACGGTCCAGCAGGCCATCGATCGCGGCGAAGCAGGCGCAAAACCACTACTGCAGTGCCTGACCTCGCTGTCCACACAACTATCCAGCTGTCAGCTAGGTATCACGCTGACCACGCTGCTCACCGGTTATGTACTTGAACCGGCGATGAGTAAGCTGCTCGCCCCGGTGCTTGAAAACTTCGGCATTGGCGGCGGCAGCGCCACCGCGGTCGCCGTAGTCATCTCCATGGTGGTGGCCACGCTGCTGTCGATGCTGATCGGCGAGTTGGTACCCAAGAACCTGGCGATCGCCAAGGCGATGGCCGTCGGCAAAATGCTGGCCCGCCCACAACTGGTATTCACCGCCATCTTTAAGCCCGCGATCGTGCTGCTCAACGGTTTTTCGAATATGATCCTGCGCAGGTTCTTCGGCCTCGAAGCGAAGGAAGAAATTTCCGCCGCCCGCAGTGCCCAAGAACTTGCCTCGCTGGTTCGCCGTTCCGCGGAACTTGGCACCCTCGACATTCAGACCGCGCGATTTGTGGAATCAACCATTGAATTTTCCGAACGCACCGCGGCCGATGTGATGACCCCGCGCACCTCGATGGCCACCATTGAATCCGAGGCGGACCTGTCCGAACTGATCGCAATGAGCGCGGATACCGGGTTCTCCAGGTTCCCGGTCACCGAGGGCTCCAGCGACGAAATTCAGGGCATCTGCCACGTCAAAGCCGTCGTTTCGGTGCCACGCGAACGTCGTGCGGCGCTGCAGGTCGGCGAATTTGCGCGCGACGCGCTCTACGTACCGGAAACCATTCACCTCGATGTATTGCTCGAACAACTTCGCGCCGCGGAATTCCAGGTAGCGATCGTGATGGATGAATACGGTGGCACCGCCGGACTGGTGACCCTGGAAGACCTGGTCGAAGAGATCGTCGGGGAAGTCTCCGATGAGCATGACGAGGACGAGGAAGAAGCGGTCACCCAGCCCGATGGCCAATGGCTGTTCCCCGGGATGAACCGCCCGGACCACATTAACGAGCACTTCGACACGGATGTGATCCCCGATGACTCGGCCTACGACACCATCGGCGGCTTTATGCTTTCGCAGCTTGGACGCCTGGCCGAATTGAACGACACGGTGCACACCGAGGCCGGCACCTTCACGGTGACCGAACTTGATGGCCGAAGAATCGCGCAGGTACGTTTTGAACCTGCCCCGGCCGTAGCGGAGGACACCCATGAGTGACCTAATGGGAATCGCCTGGCTCTTCATTCTGCTGGCGATCAACGCGTTTTTCGTGGCCGGCGAATTTGCCGTGATGTCGGCGCGCCGCTCACAGATTGAACCGCTGGCCGATGAGGGAAATAAACGCGCGAAGGTTGCCCTGTTCGCCATGGAGCACGTCTCGATCATGCTCGCGGTCTGCCAATTGGGCATCACCGTCTGCTCGTTGCTGATCCTGAACATTTCCGAACCTGCGCTGCACCACCTGCTCGGCGTGCCGATGATGGCACTGGGGATGCCGGTCGAGGTTGGGGACACCGCCGCCTTCCTGATCGCGCTGGTCCTGGTGACCTTCTTGCACGTGACCTTCGGCGAGATGGTGCCGAAGAACATTTCGGTGTCCGTCGCGGACAAGGCGGTGATGCTGTTGGCGATGCCGCTGGTGGGCGTCTCCAAGGTGCTCAAGCCGATCATCTCGATGCTTAACGGCGCGGCGAACCTGTTCCTGAAGCTCTTCGGTGTGGAACCGCAGGACGAGGTGACTAGCTCCTATACCGCCGCCGAGGTGCGTTCGATTATCGATACCTCCTCGCAGGAGGGCACGCTAGAAAACAAGCACGCACTGCGGCTGACCAAGGCGCTGGAGTTCTCCACCGTCTCGGCGGCCTCCTGCATGGTGAAAGTTGACAAGCTTTTCACCCTAGAGTGGGGGCAGACCACGGCGCGCGAATTTGAAAAGAAGGTCGGCAAGACCGGTTATTCGCGCATGCTGATCACCCGCGAGGACGTGCCGGTGGGCTACTGGCATGTGAAGGACGTGATGCTGATCGACGATGCACACTCCACCGCGCCGCTGCGGGATTTGCCGCTGCACCCACTGGGTGTGGTGAAGCAGGATACCGAAATCGAGGAGGCGCTGGAGAGCATGCGTCAGGAGGGCAATCACCTCTCGGCAGTGGTCAACGAGGCCGGTGCCACCATCGGTGTGCTGTTCTTGGAGGACATTATCGAGGTGTTGGTGGGCGAGATCAGCGATTCGACGCAGAAGCGTCACGCCCCGCCGAGCTCGCAACAGGGCAACTAGCCTCACAAACAAACGCGTATTGCGAACCAGTCGCAACTGGTAGAGTTAACTGCGGCATCGTGCCCACGATGCCGCAGTTTTTCTTTAAGTTTTTCTTTACATGTGGAAGCCGGTTCATGAGTACATCCCCGATCGTCACCTTCGACGCAGCTACCCTGGCCTTCGGCTCGCGGGTGCTGTGGCAAGAGCTGAACCTGCAGGTGCGGCCCGGGGAATTTTTGGCGGTGCTCGGGCCCAACGGTTCGGGCAAAACCAGTTTTATCAACACCATGCTGGGCACCACCGCGCTGAATTCCGGGACCGTGTCCATCGCCGGGGCCCCGGTTCGCCGCGGCTCGAACCTGGTCGGCCTGATCCCGCAACAACGCCCTTTTGGTGACAACGTTCCCTTACGCGCGCGGGATCTGGTGGCACTCGGGGTGGACGGCAACCGGCCCGGTATCCGCATCGCCCGCAAGGCGGTGCACACCAAGGTCGATCAGCTACTTGAATTGGTCGGCGCCAGCGCGTACGCGGACCGCCCGGTGAGTGACCTCTCCGGCGGCGAACAGCAACGTTTACGCGCCGCCCAAGCGTTGGCCGGGGATCCTCGGGTGCTGCTGTGCGATGAACCATTGCTCTCCCTTGACCTGCACCATCAGCAGGCGATCAGCCAGGTCATTCACCGCCAGGCCGCGCAGCACGGCGCCGCGGTCATCTTCGTCACCCACGAGATCAACCCGATCTTGCCCTATGTGGACCGGGTGCTCTATCTGGCCGAGGGCAAGTTCCACCTCGGCAGCGTGGACGAGGTGATGCAGTCCTCGGTGTTGAGCAGGCTTTATGGTGCCCCGGTGGAAGTTCTGCGCGTCAACGGACGGATTGTGGTGGTCAGCGGCGATGGGCAACGCCAATTACCGCCCGACGGGCATGAGCACGCCGAAGATGCCACGCGAGAGACCGGGAAGTAAGCGACGATGAACTTCGCAGATTTTATCGACCGCACGTTGAACTTTGACGACTATGGGCTACTGCTGCCGCTGGTGTCCAACTCGCTGATCGCAGGCGCCGCCCTGGGCATCGTCGGCGGGCTGATCGGCATCTTCATCATGATGCGCGATATGGCCTTCGCGGTCCACGGGATCGCCGAACTTTCCTTCGCCGGGGCCGCCTTTGCGCTGCTCATCGGGGTCGATGTGGTGACCGGGTCGGTGGCCGGCTCGCTGATCGCCGCACTGGTGCTCGGCGTCTTAGGAACCCGGGCTAAGGATCGCAACTCGATCACCGGGGTGCTGATGCCCTTCGGCCTGGGCCTGGGCATCCTATTCCTCTCGCTCTATGAAGGGCGCAGTGCAAATAAGTTTGGCCTGCTCACCGGGCAGATTGTCGCGGTTGATGACGTGCAGCTAGGAGGCATGCTGGCGTTGTGCGCGGTGGTGGTGCTGGCGCTGATCCTTATCTGGCGCCCGCTGACCTTCGCCTCGGTGGACCCGGTATTGGCCAACGCCCGAGGCGTCCGCACCGGCGGACTATCGATCATCTTTATGGTGATTTTGGCGTTGGCGGTGGCCGTCGCCATCCAGGTGGTTGGCGCGCTATTGGTGTTGGCGCTGCTGATCACCCCGGCCGCCGCAGCACTGCGGATCAGCTCCAACCCGGCACTGACGGTGATCCTAGCGATCGTGTTTGCCGAAATTTCGGTGCTCGGCGGAATCCTGCTCGCCCTGGCCGGTTCGCTGCCGATCAGCCCGTACGTGACCACCATTTCCTTCGTGATCTACCTGGTCTGCCGCGGCGTGGAAGCGCTGCGTAGTCCGCGCAAACACCAGGTTTAACCGCCGGCAGGTCCGCGGACTGATCCGCCGGACGATCCGGCGGTTGAGTCGCGGCTTTGCTCAGCTGGCTTTGCGTCGGCAGTCCTCGCAGAGCCCATAAATTTCTACGGTGTGCTCCGGGTCGGTGAACCCATTTTCCGCGGCCACCCGCGCCGCCCAGCGTTCCACCGCCGGGGCGAGCACCTCAACGGTCTTCGAACACACCCGGCAGACCAGATGGTGGTGGTGCACCTCGGTCTCACAGCGCCGAAAACGCGCCTCGCCGTCACCGCTGCGCAACACATCGACCAGGCCATCGTCGGCCATCGACTGCAGCAGCCGGTATACGGTGGCCAGCGAGACCTTCTTCTGCGTGTCCACCAGCCAGCGGTGCAGTTCCTGAGCGGTGGCAAAATCGTCGACCTCGCCCAACGCCTCGGATACCGCGAGCCTCTGTTTGGTCACGCGGGTTTCTGGCTGCGTCATCTCGCTGCACCGTTCCTTCCTGAAAACTTTTTGGTCCGGGCCCGCCCAAGCGCGCCCTTAGAACCTCAATTTTAGCCAACTTCCCAGCAAGATCCGTGTCTGTGACTGGCCGAGGGCGCGCCGTCGGCCTAGGCTGAAGCTATGCGCATCACATTACGCGGGCATTCCGCCATTCACGTGGCCACCATCGACGGTTCGTTGTTGCTCGATCCGGGCGTTTGGTCCGAGCTTGCAGGGGCCTTCACCGGCATTAACGCGGTGCTGCTCACCCATCAGCATGCGGACCACGCAGATCAGCCACGGATTGTGAGCGCGGTGATCGAAAATTCGATGTTGCGCGTCTATGCGCCCGACGCGTTGGCCCGGGCCCTGCGTGCGGCGCTGCCCGGCCCGCACCAGGCGCAGATTACGACGGTACAGGCCGGGGACGACTTTGTGGTCGGCGGAATCCGCGTGCGCGCCTTCGGTGGCACCCACGCCACCATTCATAGTTCGATCGAGCTGGTGGCGAACCTCGGCTACCTGCTCGGCGAGAGCGAGCTCTTCCACCCCGGTGACAGCTATCAGGTGCCCATCGGGATTCGGCCGCAGGTGTTGGCGCTGCCGCTGATGGCCCCGTGGGCAAAAATCGCGGAGACCATGGATTTTGCTACCGCGGTGGGTGCGCCGGTATGGGTGCCGATCCACGACGGGCTGCTCAACGAGCGTGGCCGCAACCTCTTTGACACCCAACTATCGACCCGAGCCCAGGGCTCCGGCGCGAGGCTGCGCCGACTAGAGCCGGGCACCAGCTACGAACTTGCACAGATCGGAACGGACGCATGAAACCACTAATTTCGGCCTCCGAGCTGGCCGCACGGCTGGCCGAGCCCACGCTAGTGCTCCTTGACGTGCGCTGGGTGCTGGGCCGCACCGACGGCAAGGCGCACTATGCCGCGCAACATATTCCCGGCGCGGTGTTCGTCGACCTAGACACCGAACTGTCGGGGACCACCACCACCACGCATTCTGGCCGCCACCCGCTGCCAACGCCCGCAGAATTTGAGGCGAGCGCGCGCAGGTGGGGGATCGGTCAGGATTCCTCCGTGGTAATTTACGATGATTCCGGCGCGCTGGCCGCAGCCCGCGCCTGGTGGTTACTGCGCCACGCGGATTTTGACCAGGTGGCGGTGCTCGACGGCGGATTGGACGCGTATAAAGAGCTAGGCGGACAGCTGGCAAGCGGGGAGGAAAATAACCCGCCCGGGGACGTGCAACTCAGCTGGGGCGCCATGCCGGTGCTCGACTTTGCGCAGCTAGAGGGTTTTACCGGCACGCTGATCGATTCGCGCGCCACCGCCCGCTACCTGGGAATCGAGGAACCTATCGACCCGGTGGCCGGGCATATTCCCGGGGCGCGTAATCGGCCAACCACCGACAACCTCGACGCGCAAGCCAAATTTTTGCCACCCGCCGACCTAGCCCGCGCCTTTCAAACTCTGCAACAGGGCGCGAAAACAGCCGGGGATGACGCGCGGTTAGCCGCCTATTGCGGGTCCGGGGTGACCGCCTGCCACCAGGTGCTCGCCGGCGCCCAGGCCGGGCTTCAGATCGCGCTCTACCCGGGCAGCTGGTCACAATACTGTTCCTACCCGCAGGCGCCAGTCACCACCAGCGATGAACAACACCGTCACTAACCGAAAGGCCCTTTATGAGCACGCTCTTTAGCAAAATTATTAACGGAGACATCCCGGGACGCTTTATCTGGTCCGATCAGACCTGCGTCGCGTTCCTTTCCATCGGACCGCTGCGCGATGGCCACACCCTGGTGGTGCCGCGCGCGGAGATCGACGAATTTACCGACGCGGACGACGCACTGCTCACGCACCTGAACCTGGTGGCGGTGAAGATCGGCCGCGCGCAGAAACGTGCGTTTAATGCGGCGCGTGCCGGGCTGATGATCGCCGGTTTTGAGGTTCCACACCTGCACGTGCACGTCTGGCCGACCAATTCGCTAGCCGACTTTGACCTGTCCAACGCGGCGGTCAACCCGGATCCGGCACGCATGGATGAGAATGCGGCCACACTGCGCGCGGCCTTGCGTGAAGACGGCTACGCGCAGTTCGTCCCGGCCGACTAGGCGCACCCTACAGCGCCGCCAGCGAATCCTTAATCGCCTTGCGGATGCGCTTCTCGCTGACCGAATACGCGGTACCCAACTCTTGGGCAAACAGCGAGATGCGCATCTCTTCGAGCATCCACTTCACCTCGCGCAGCCCCGCCGGAGTGCGAGCTCCCTCGGGGACCTTGGCCAGCGCCGCGTCGTAGTCATCCTCTAATTTCTGGATCACCATCAGCCCGTGGCCATCCCTGGTCACCGCCCCGGAGGTGAGCTTGGCCAGACGTGATTCGATGCCTTCCAAATAGCGCGGCAAGCGCATCAGGTGGCCGGCCCCGGTTGCGGCGATAAACCCTGGGTAAATGAGCTGTTCCAGCTGCGAGCGAATGTCGCTGACCGCGGCAAACATCGCCAGCGACTTGGTCGACTTCAGCGCGGTGTGTACCCGGGTTGCGGAGCCAAACACCTTGGAAATGACCGCGGTGATCGCAAAAACTGTGTCGATTTGCTCGGCGCGCACCGTTTCAAACAACTTCTCAAATCCGGCACGATCCATCGGCAGTGCCTCGGGGACCAATTTGTCCACCGCGGCCATCGTGCAATCGGCGATCAGCTCATCGATTGAACCATGCGGATTTTGGCTAAAGGCCAGCCGCTCGGCATTATCCAGATGCCCGATGACAAACTTTGAGGCGGCCGGCAGGCGCAGCATCAGCAAACGGATAATTCCGCCGCGATGTGCGCTGTCGCGTTCGGCGGAGCTGCGATAAACGCTCAGGCTCACATCCTTGCCGGTATCCACCAACCCCGGATAAGCGGTAATTTCCTGACCCATCACGGTGGTGGTGACCTTTGTCGGCAGTACGTCCGCCTGAGTGTGCAGCGCCGGCCAGGCGGTTAGCCCATGCTGATCCCACTGGCCGGATGACTCGGATGACCCCGTGGCCCCCGCGGTTGCCGAGGTCTTGGGCCGCTTGGCGTTTTTGGCGCCCTGGGCAGGGTTTGCACCCTGGACATTTTTAGCCTTCGCACCAGCCGCGCCAGCCTTGCCAGCTTTATCAGCAGCCGGGGCCGCCGGTCGAGCGGAGCTAGGGGAGTTGACCCCACTGGCCAGCGCCGCCCGGTTCGCCGCCGCCAACTTATACTGCAACGCGGCCAGGTCATCGCCTCGTCCAAGCACCGTGCCGGCCGAGTCAACCACCTCAAAACCGAAGCGCAGGTGCGCTGGAAGCGTGGAAAAATCAAACACGCCCGGGTCCACCACAATGCCGCCCAAACGGCGCAGCACCAGCGCTAAGGATTGCGCCAAATCGTCGCTGTCCGGGTCAAAATCGGCCTCCAACATGGTGAGCGCACGGCCGGCCACATCGGGAGCCGGAACAAAGTTCTTGCGAATCGCCTTGGGCATCGAACGAATCAACGCGGTGATCAGTTCGTGGCGCAGCCCCGGGATCAGCCAGCTAAAACGTGCCGGATCCAACTGGTTTAAGAACACCACCGGAACCTGCAGCGAGACGCCGTCACCCTCGGGCCCGGTAGCCGCCGGGTTGTACTCATAAGACAGCGGAAGCGCGATGGAACCGTGGGACCAGGTGCGCGGGAACGCGGTCTCATCCAACTGATCTGCATCCGAGGCAAGCACCGCCGCCGGATCAAAGTCCAGTAGCCCAGGATCGGCGGCCGCCGCACGCTTATACCAGCGGTCAAAGTGCCGCTCGGAGACAACATTTTCGCCCAGACGCGAGTCGTAGAAGTCGAAGAGGTCCTCATCGCTAATGCGCAGGTCATGACGGCGCATCCGGGTTTCGAGCTCTTCAACTTCGGCAAGCACCGCCCGGTTGCGGGCGAAGAACTTGTGGTGGGTACGCCAATCGCCCTCTACCAGGGCGTGGCGGATAAACAGTTCGCGGGCCAGCGGCTGATCCACCCGCCAGTAGTGCATGCGACGCTTGGCCACGATCGGCAGCCCGAAGAGCGTGACCTTCTCGTAGCCCATCACCGAGCCCATTTTTTTGGACCAGTGCGGCTCCGAATAACTGTGCTTGAGCAGATTCGGCGCGAGTTCCTCCACCCAGGCCGGGTCGATGACCGCCGCGGTGCGCGCCCACAGCCGAGAGGTTTCCACCAGTTCGGCGGCCATCACCCAGGTCGGTGACTTCTTAAACAGGGCAGATCCCGGGAAGATCGCGAAGCGCCCGCCACGTGCCCCCTGGTAATCGCGTTTGCGTTCATCATAGAGCCCGATGTGCCCCAGCAACCCGGCCAGCAGCGACTTGTGGACCTGATCCTCGTTCGCCGCCGGGTCAATCGGTGCGGCGGCCACGGTAATCTGCAGCGACTTGGACAGCTGGCGCAGCTGGGTGAACAGATCCTGCCACTCGCGCACCCGCAGGTAGTTAATGTGTTCGGACTTGCACAGCCGGCGAAACGCCGAGGAAGACAGCTCTTTTTGCTGTTCTTGGAGGTAAGCCCAGAGGTTCAGCAGCCCGATGAAGTCCGACTTTTCGTCGGCGAAGCGCTTATGCAGCAGCGCGGCTTTTTCGCGCTGCCCGGTGTCTTCGCTGGGTCGTTCGCGCGGATCTTGGATGCTCAGCGCGGCAGCCAGCACCATCAGTTCCTTAGCCACCGAACGGTTCGCGGATTCCAAAATCATCCGGCCCAACCGCACATCGAGCGGAAGCAACGCGAGTTTGCGTCCCACATCGGTCACCACCGCGCGCTTGTCTTCGCTCAGCGCCCCGAGCTCGCGCAGCAGGTTCACCCCGTCGGAGATCGCCCGCGCGTCAGGCGGCTGCACAAAACCGAAGTTTGAAACCTCGGCGGCGGTGGCCACCACACCCATCGAAATCATTTGCAAGATGACACTTGCCAGCGAGGTGCGCAGAATTTCCGGGTCGGTAAATTCCGGGCGCGACTCGAAGTCCGCCTCGGAGTACAGCCTGATCGCGATGCCCTCCGAGACACGCCCACAACGCCCCGAACGCTGATTAGCGCTGGCCTGGGAGACCCGTTCGATCGGCAGGCGCTGCACCTTGGTGCGGTGGCTGTAGCGCGAGATGCGCGCGGTGCCGGTGTCGATCACGTACTTGATGCCGGGCACCGTCAGCGAGGTTTCGGCCACGTTGGTCGCCAGGATGATGCGCGGCGCGGCCCCCGGGTGGAAGACCGCATGCTGTTCGGCCAGCGAGAGCCGGGCGAACAGAGGTAACACCTGGTAGCGCGGCAACTTTTTGTTTGCCACCACCAGCGCGCGTAACGCGTCGGCGGCATCGCGAATTTCGCGCTCCCCGGAGAAGAAGATCAGGATATCCCCGGGCGCCTCGTTTGCCAGCTCACGCACCGCGTCGGTGACCGCGTCCAACGGATCACGGTCATCTTCGAGCGAAGTAGTGTCCTCGTCGGATAATTCCTCGGTGGATGCCTCCAGCGGACGGTAGCGGATTTCGACGGGGAAGGTACGCCCGGAAACCTCGATGATGGGCGCGGGGTCAACCTCACCGGAGTCCAGGAGTGTGCCAAAGTGTGTGGCAAAACGTTGTGGGTCGATGGTCGCGGAGGTGATGATGAGTTTAAAGTCCGGCCGTTTAGGCAGAATTTCTTTCAGGTAACCGAGCAAAAAGTCGATGTTCAGGCTGCGTTCGTGCGCCTCATCGATGATGATCGCGGAATACTTTTTGAGCAGCTTGTCGCGCTGGATTTCTGCCAGCAGGATGCCGTCGGTCATCACCTTCAGCTGCGTTTGGCGGGAGACTTCGCCGGTGAAACGCACGTGGAAGCCCACCTCGTCGCCGATCTTGGTGCCCAGCTCCTCGGCGATGCGCTCGGCCACGGTGCGTGCGGCGAGGCGGCGCGGTTGGGTATGCCCGATCATGCCATTCTGTGCCAGCCCGAGTTCCAGCAGCATTTTGGGTAGCTGCGTGGTTTTACCGGACCCGGTCTCGCCGGCGATGATCACCACCTGGTTTGCGCGGATCATCTCGATGATGTCCTCGCGACGCGCGGATACCGGAAGGGTTTCGGGATAAGAAATGCTGATGGCCATGATGATCCCATTCTATGGCCCGATGCTCAGCAACGCCGACTTCGGGCACCGCAGGCCGTGCGAGGCCCCCGCTCGCGGGATAAACCGTTGATTTGTGTCACATTTGCGGGGCTGTCAATTTTTCGTTCCGTCCAGTGTCCCGCGCCCAGTTTCGCGAACGAAGATACGGATTTGCCTTAGGATCGGCGCAAAGCGTGCAGTTGTGCGCGTTAGGGGGCGATTGTGGGGTTAAACGTCTTTACTCACCTCGGGTTTGAAGCCTAGGTGAGGTCGTTCACATGTAAGATCGTGGGTAATCACCTGCACGTGGTTCGGGTAGTTCCCGCTCCGGTTCGTCCTCGCTGACGGGCCGGTTACCGAATCGGTCGGGCATGGGGACATCACTCGCATATGGGAACTTGTTGAAAGGAACACCATGAAGAGCTTCACCGCTTTGAAACTTGTTGCACTTGCCGCCTCCGGCGCGCTGGCACTGACCGCTTGTGGCGGCAGTACCGGGGAGGAAGCCGCAGGCAACGGCGCCGCTGCGGAGGGTCCGGTCAAGATCGGCACCATCCAGTACGTTTCGCACCCGTCACTGGACGCAGTCACCAAGGGCTTCAAAAAGGGTATGGAAGAAGCTGGGTACACCGGCGACAAGATTTCCTACGACGACAACAACGCCCAGGGCGATCAGGCCACCAACGCCTCGATCGTCGGCAAGCTCGCCTCAGATTCGGACATCGATCTGGTTCTCGCGATCGCCACCCCATCGGCTCAGGCTGCGGCGCAGTCGATCACCAGCATTCCGGTACTCTTCTCCGCCGTCACCGATCCAGTGGACGCGAAGCTGGTAGCTTCCAACGAGGCACCGGGCGCAAATGTCACCGGCACCTCGGACAAGAACCCGGTGAAGGAACAGCTAGAACTGCTCAAGCAGATCTCCCCAGACGCCAAGAAGGTCGGCATCGTCTACTCCTCGGGCGAAGCGAACTCCGCCGTTCAGGTCCAGTGGGCCAAGGATGCGGCCGCGCAGCTGGGCCTAACCATCGAAGAGTCGGCAATCTCCGCTCCCTCGGAAGTACAGCAGGCGGCTAACTCGCTAGACGTCGACGCGTTCTACGTGCCCACCGACAACGCCGTAGTTTCCGCGTTGGAAGGCCTGCTGCAGACCGCACAGACCAAGAAGATCCCGGTGATCGCCGCCGATGGTGATTCGGTCAAGCGTGGCGCTACCGCCACCTTCGGCATCAACTACGAGAAGCTCGGCGTGCAGACCGCAAAGATGGCAGACAAGATCCTCAAGGGTGAAGCAAAGCCTGCCAGCATGCCGGTAGAAACGCTGACCGAGGTTGACCTGTACCTGAACGAGACCGCAGCGAAGAAGATCGGCCTTGAATTCCCAGCGGAGCTCAAGGATCAGGCGATCGAAACCTACTAGGGCTTTAGCACTACCCACCATCGAATGAGGCGAGGCGCGAGAAATTAACGCCTCGCCTTCTTCGTGACCTATGAACTTTCTTACCACTCAAGGATCCACAAATGATCACAGCGGTTGAACTCGGGCTGATTTACGCGTTGATGGCGCTCGGGGTATATCTGACGTTCCGCATTCTGGACTTCCCGGACCTGACCGTCGACGGCAGCTTCACCACCGGTGCCGCGGTCGCCGCGGTAGGCATCGTGAACGGAATGAATCCGTGGCTGGCCACCGCGTTGGCCTTCTTGGCCGGCATGGTCGCCGGGGCGATCACCGGTCTGCTGCACACCAAGGGCAAGATCGACGGCCTGCTCGCCGGTATTTTGACGATGATCGCGCTCTATTCGATCAACCTGCGCATTATGGGCAAGGCAAATACACCGTTGCTGGGCGAAGACACGCTGATCAGCCCCTTGCGTGCGGCCGGAATTCTCGGCTCTGCCAGCTCGGTACTGATCCTCTTCGCCGTCGCGTTGCTCTTTGTGGCCGCGATCGTCTGGTTTCTGCACACCGAGATGGGCATGGCCATGCGCGCCACCGGCGATAACCACGAGATGATCCGCTCCTTCGGTGTCTCCACCGACAACCAGAAGATCCTCGGCCTGGCATTGTCTAACGGTTTTGTGGCGCTTTCCGGTGCGGTGATCGCCCAGTACCAGGGCTTCGCCGACGTGGGCATGGGTATCGGCGTGATCCTCATTGGTTTGGCCTCGGTGATCGTCGGTCAGGCAATCTTCACCCAGCGTTACATTTGGCTGGCCGCGGTGGCCGTCGTCTTCGGTGCGGTCATCTATCGCCTGGTCATCCAGTTTGCGCTGGTCGCCGGCCTGGAGGTCAACGACATGAAGCTGATTTCTGCGGTGCTGGTGGTCGTTGCGCTGCTGCTTCCCAAGTGGAAGGGCTTCCAGAAAATTATGAAAAACTTCAAACGCAAGGACTCGGACGCCGAACCGATCACCGAAGAGGTGCGCAGCAATGCTTGAAATTAAGAACCTGTCACGGACCTTCTTCCCCGGAACGGTCAACGAGCGCAAGGCGCTCCGCGATATCAACCTCTCGCTGGGCTCCGGCGAATTTGTCACCGTCATCGGCTCCAACGGCGCCGGTAAATCCACGGTGCTGAACATGGTCGCTGGCAAGCTGTACCCGGACACCGGTTCGGTCACCGTCGACGGTAAAAACGTCACCCGGATGGCCGATTACCGCCGTGCGAAGTACATCGGCCGGGTCTTCCAGGATCCGATGGCCGGCACCGCGCCGACGATGAGCATCGAAGAGAATATGGCGCTGGCTCACGCCCGCGGCCGATTCCGTGGACTGAGCATGGGAGTGAGCGCCAAGCGTCGGGAGCTGTTCGTCGAAGAGCTCAAGTCCTTGGAGCTCGGGCTGGAAAACCGGCTGAAAACCAAGGTGGGGCTGCTCTCCGGTGGTCAGCGTCAGGCGCTGAGCCTGCTGATGGCCACCTTCTCGAAGCCGAAGATCCTGCTGCTTGACGAGCACACCGCGGCGCTTGATCCGCAGCGTGCGGCGCTGGTTTCCCGGCTGACCAACGAGATCGTGCAACGCCACCGGCTCACCACGCTGATGGTCACCCACAATATGGAGCAGGCGCTCGCGCTGGGCACCAGGTTGATCATGATGCACGATGGGCAGATCATTCTGGATCTGGACCAGGAGGCGAAGTCCGCGATGACGGTCAAGGGGCTGCTCGGCGAGTTCGAGAAGATCAAGGGCGCGCAGCTCGATGATCGCACGATGCTTCAGTAAGGTCGCTTGGGTAGTTTTGCCCGTGCAGTAGTGCTAGCCGCCGGTGTTCCCTTCGTTTGACGGGATTCACCGGCGGCTTGCTGCGTTAACCTGCCGATCTTTGGGTTGAAGGCGCCGCGCCGTACTACTGTGGAAGTCGAAACCGCTGGGCCAGAACAAGCACGGCAGGCCGGGCAGATCAAGCAAGGGCAGACAGGCGAGGGTAGATGGCACGCACACAGATTCCGGTCATCGGGTTAACCGGGTATTTAGGCGCCGGAAAAACCACGCTGCTCAACCATTTGCTGCGCACTCCCGGCGCCCGGATCGGCGTAGTGGTCAACGACTTTGGGGTGATCAACGTCGACGCGGGACTGATCACCGGGCAGGTGGATGCCGCCGAGTCGATCGCCGGCGGCTGCGTGTGCTGTCTGGATGACTCCGGGGGATTAGACCAGGCGTTGGCCACGCTTGCGGCCCCTCGGCTGCGACTGGATGCGATCATCATCGAGGCCAGCGGGGTGGCCGAACCCTTGGCGCTCGCCCGGCTGATTCGTTTCAGTCAGGCAAAAAATGTGCGCCCCGGCGGGCTGATCGAGGTGGTGGACGCGGCGAACTACTTTGACACGGTGGATACCCACGATCAACCACCTGCACGTTTTGAAGCCGCCTCGCTGTTGGTGCTGAACAAGATCGACCTGCTCGAGGGCAGCGAGCAAGACCACGAGGCTCAGCTGGCGCGCATCGCGGCGCGGATCGCGCTACGTAACGGGCAGCTGCCATTGATACGAGCCCGGCGTGGGGCGATCGACCCGGATCTGGTCTTCGATGTGGCCCTGGCAGAAGATCCCGAGGATCAGCTACCGCTGGGCGCACTGCTGCGCGCCGAACATGGATCGCACACCCACCAGCATGCGGCGGCGGTGACGGTGGACGCGCCGGAGCCGATTTCCGCGAGCGCGCTGGTCGATCTGCTTGAACGCCCGCCGTCCGGGGTGTACCGGTTGAAGGGAATTGTGCCGGTGGCTACCGCGCGTGGCGCAAAGTGGTGGGCGGTGAATCTCACCGGCCGGCAGATCCATGTGGCCAGCCATCGGGCCAGCGATCGGGCCAGCAACCAACCGGGGCTGGTGGCCATCGGTGTGGGGATCGATGAACAGGCGGTGCGCGCGGTGCTGGAAACCGCGGTGCAACCAAGCGGGGCGGCGGATGCTGCGGGAATGCGTCGGTTACAACGCCACGCACGGCTCAGCGCCTAGCCCAGCCGGGTGCAACCGGGTGCAGCGCGGTGAGATCTGGCGGCAGCGCGGTAAGATCGGGCGCTGGAAAAGGGTAAAGAAAAAGGCCCCGCAGCGACGCGGAACCTTTTTGCTGGTGCCCCTGAAAGGAATCGAACCTTCGGCCTTCTGCTCCGGAGGCAGACGCTCTATCCACTGAGCTACAGAGGCGTGTTGCTAAGCAACAGGAAAAATACTATCAGGTGACCGCGGCATCTGCGCAATCCATCCGGGCCGCACGCGGCGGTCAAATGCCTACAGCATCACAAGCGGTTATGTCATGAATGCCTAAGAAGCGCACGAAAAACCGCTATTCTTGTACGGTGACTCCTGAAGAACTCTCCGCTGCCATATCCGCATGCCTTTCGCAGGCCGTAGCCGCCGGCGAAATCGCCGTCGAAGTACCCGACACCGTACGCGTCGAGCGACCCAAAAGCCGTGAGCACGGCGACTGGTCCACGAACATCGCGCTGCAACTGGGCAAGAAGGCGTCCATGGCGCCGCGCGACTTCGCGGCCATGCTGGTGCGACGACTTTCCGAGGTTGAAGGCATCGGCGGCGTAGAGATCGCCGGGCCTGGCTTCCTGAACATCACCCTTGATACCGCCGCGGCCGGCGAGCTGGCGCGCACCATCGTGGAGGCGGGGGAGAACTTCGGCCACAACCAGGCGCTGACCGGTCACGTGGTGAACATGGAATTTGTCTCCGCGAACCCCACCGGACCGCTGCACATCGGCCACACCCGCTGGGCCGCGCTGGGCGATGCGATCGCCCGCGTACTTCGCGCTTCTGGCGCACAGGTCACCAGCGAGTACTACATCAACGACGCCGGCAACCAGATGAACGTGTTCGCGCGTTCGGTCTACAACCGCATGCACGGCCTGCCGGTTCCCGACGGTGGATACCCGGGCGAGTACATCAAGGAGCTGGCGGACATTGTGCTGCGCGAAGCTCCACAGCTTGCCGAGCAGGACGAGAAAACCGCGCTGCCAACACTGCGCGAACTTGCTTACACCGCGCAGCTGGCAGATATTAAGTCCACGCTGGCAGACTTCGGCGTGAACTTCGACGTCTTCTTCTCCGAAAGTGCCTTGCACGATGGCGGGGCGGTGGCTGACGCGGTGGCACGCTTGCGCGCACAGGGCCACATCTTCGATCTGGAGGGCGCGGTCTGGCTGCGCACCACCGACTTCGGCGATGACAAGGACCGCGTGCTGATCCGCGCGAATGGCGAACCAACCTACTTCGCCGCCGACGCCGCGTACTACCTGTCCAAAAAGGATCGTGGCTTCAGCGAAAAAATCTACCTGCTGGGTGCCGATCACCACGGGTATGTGAACCGGCTCAAGGCCATCGCCGCCTGTGCGGGGGATGACAAGGACAAAAACATCGAGGTGCTGATCGGACAATTGATCAGCGTTAATGGTGCAAAGCTGTCCAAGCGTGCCGGCAACATCATCGAGCTGCGCGATCTGATCAACTGGATCGGTGCCGACGCGCTGCGTTACTCGCTGGCGCGCTACCCGGCCGATTCGCCGATCGCACTGGACCCGGAACAGCTGAAGAAGAACACCAACGACAACCCGGTCTTCTACGTGCAGTACGCTCACGCACGCTCCTTCGGCGCCTCGGCCAACGCGCAGGCCAAGGGTGTGACCCGCGCATCCTTCGACGCCTCGCTGCTCACCGATCCGAGCGAAAACGAATTGTTGGCGGTGCTCGGCCAGTTCCCTTCGGTGGTTGCCGGCGCCGCGCAATCACGCGAACCACACCGCATCGCCCGCTACCTCGAACAGGTCGCCGGCGCGTACCACTCCTGGTATGCCGCCACCCGCGTCACCCCGCTGGGGGACGAGCCGGTGCAAGAAGTACACCACACCCGGTTGTGGCTCAACGACGCGACCACCCAGGTTTTGGCCAACGGACTGTCACTGCTGGGCGTCTCCGCGCCCGAGAGGATGTAATTTTATGACCGCTTCACCGCTGGCTCCGGCCTGGCTCTCTTTCCCGACCGACGTCAACGCCCTGCGCGAGATCCAGTGGGCCGCCGGGGTTTCCCGGGATCCCGCCGGTGAGCTTTCGGTGCAGGGGCTGGGCGTGAGCGCCCTCGCCAAGGAATTTGGGACGCCGCTGTTTGTCATGGACGAGGATGACTTCGCCGCGCGCGCCCGGGGTTTTAAGACCGCGTTCGACGCAGCGTTTAAGCAGCTGTGCGGGGGCGTCGACGTGTACTACGCCGGCAAGGCGTTTTTGTGCACCTCCGTGGCCCGCGCCGTGATCAACCAGGGCTTGCGCCTGGACACCTGTTCGGGTGGCGAACTTGCCGTGGCCGCGGCCGCCGGGGTGCCGGGGGCCAAGCTCTCGCTGCACGGCAACAACAAGTCGGTCGCTGAAATCACCCGGGCGCTGAACATGGGTGTGGGGCGCATCGTGATCGACTCGCTCGATGAATTAGAACGCGTGATTCTGATCGCCACCGAACTTGGGGTGAGCGCACCGGTGATGCTGCGGCTGACCCCCGGGGTGCACGCCTCCACCCATGAGGCGATCGCCACCGCGCACGAGGACCAGAAGTTCGGGCTCTCCATCCAGCCCGGCGCCACCGGTACCTCGCCGGCCATGCAGGCGATCGCCCGCGCCATCGAAGCCCCTGCCATCAGCCTGCTCGGTTTGCACGCGCATATTGGCTCACAAATTTTTGAGTCCGACGGTTTTGCGATCGTCGCCCGCACGATGCTGGGCATTGTGGCCCAGGTGCGTGAAATCCATTCGGTGAGCCTGCCCGAGCTGGACCTAGGCGGCGGTTATGGCATCGCCTACACCGAGGCGGACACCCCCTCCACCCCGACGATCCTTGCCGGGCAGATGGCCGAGGTGGTCGCGCAAACCTGTCAGGAACTCGCGCTGGATTGCCCGCGCATCTCGATCGAACCGGGACGTGCGATCGCAGGCCCCTCGACCTTCACCCTGTACGAGGTGGGCGTGCGCAAGGACGTCAACGTCGAGGATGGTTCCGGGTCCACAAGCCCGCGGCGCTATGTGTCGGTGGACGGCGGGATGAGCGACAACGCCCGCCCGGTGCTCTACGACGCGGATTATTCCGCGGTGCTGGCCAACCGTATGACGCAAAACGACGCGATTATTTCTCGCGTAGTTGGGAAACACTGCGAGTCAGGTGACATAGTCGTGAAAGACGTTTACCTGCCCGACGACGTAGCCGCCCAAGATTTGCTGGCGGTTCCGGGCACCGGAGCCTATTGCTGGGCGCTGTCTAGCAACTACAACTATCTGACCCGTCCGGCGGTAGTTGCGGTGGCCGACGGCGCAGCCCGTTTGATCGTGCGCAGGGAAACCGAATCCGATTTGTTGGCCCGTGACATGGGAGTTTAAGTGAGCGGTGAAAAAAGCCTGAAGGTCGCACTACTAGGTTGCGGCACGGTGGGTGCCCAGGTGGCACGAATCCTGATCGAGGACGGTGGCGCGCTGGCGGCCCGCAGCGGCGCCAGCTTGGAATTGACCGGGATTGCCGTGCGCAACCTGGAAGCCAAGCGTGATGTGCAGCTCGACGCGAAGCTCTTCACGCTCGACGCCGAGGCGCTGATCGATTCCGCCGACGTGGTCATCGAACTGCTCGGCGGGATGGAACCGGCCGGGGCGTATATCGAACGTGCGCTGGCCCGCGGGGCGAGCGTGATCACCGGTAATAAGGCGTTGATCGCCGCCCGCGGTGCCGCGCTCAACGCCGTGGCCGCGTCCACCGGCGCGCAGCTGCGCTACGAGGCAGCGGTGGCCGGCGCAATTCCGATCCTGCGTCCGATCGCCGATTCGCTGGCCGGAGACCACATTAACAAGGTCATGGGCATCGTCAACGGCACCACAAACTTCATCCTCGACGCGATGGATTCCACCGGTGCGGCCTTTGACGACGTGCTCGCCGAAGCTCAGGCGCTGGGTTATGCCGAGGCCGATCCCACCGCCGACGTGGGCGGGCTCGACGCCGCCGCGAAGGCAGCAATCCTCGCCTCGCTGGCCTTCCACACCACCGTCTCCTCGGATCAGGTGCACACCGAAGGCATCACCGAGGTGTCGGCCGCCGACGTTACTGCTGCCGCCGCCGCCGGATATGTGATCAAACTTCTGGCGATCGCGGAAAAGCTTGAGGCGGGCATTTCCGTGCGCGTGTACCCGTCGCTGATCAAAAGGGATCACCCGCTGGCCTCCGTACGCGGCGCGTTCAACGCGGTGTTTGTGGAGGCAGAAAACGCTGGCGACCTGATGTTCTATGGCGCCGGCGCCGGGGGAAACCCGACCGCCAGCGCGGTTATGGGCGATGTTGTTGCGGTGGCCCGTCAGCTCTCTGCCGGGGCCCCGCTGCCTCATGGTTCGGCTGATAGCGCGGCGCAGTTGATCGATTTCTCCGCGATCAGCACCCGCTACTGGATCGGTTTGACCGTTTTTGACGAGCCCGGGGTGCTCGCCCGGATCGCTGCGATCTTTGGCGAACATGGGGTATCGATCGAATCCATGAACCAGCAGGCTGCGCTCGGCGACGGTCCGGCCGCGCTGCGCATCCTCACCCACCAGGGCACCGAAGCCGCTCTGGCCTCCACCGTCGCCGCGCTGAAGGCGCTGGACGCGGTGGACACCGTTCTATCCGTAATGCGAGTTGAAGGAAACTAACATGGCTCATCAGTGGCGTGGAGTCATCCGCGAATATGCCGACCGTCTGCCGGTCGATGAGAACACCCAAGTGGTCACGCTGGGCGAAGGTGGCACCCCGTTGGTCTTCGCCCCGGCGCTTTCGCAGCTCACCGGTTGCCAGGTGTACCTCAAGGTTGAGGGGATGAACCCCACCGGGTCGTTCAAGGACCGTGGGATGACGATGGCGATGACCGCCGCGGTGGCCGCCGGCGCGAAGGCTGTCGTCTGCGCTTCCACTGGTAACACCTCGGCCTCCGCCGCCGCCTACGCCACCCAGGCCGGGCTCAAATGTGCGGTGCTGGTCCCGGAGGGCAAAATCTCCATGGGAAAAATGTCCCAGGCGATCGCCCACGGTGCGGACATCATCCAGATCGACGGCAACTTTGATAACTGCCTAGACGTCGCGCGCAAGCTCAGCGAAAGCTACCCGGTGTTCCTGGTGAACTCGGTGAACCCGGCGCGCATCGAAGGCCAGAAGACCGGCGCCTTTGAGGTCGTCGACTTTTTGGGTGACGCGCCGGATTACCACGTGCTTCCGGTGGGTAACGCCGGCAATATCACCGCCTACTGGAAGGGCTACAAGGAGTACGCCGCTCCCTACACCAACCAGGCCGGGCAGGTGCTCGACGCGGTGTCCAGCAAGACCCCGATCATGTGGGGCTTCCAGGCTGCCGGGGCCGCCCCGATCGTGCTAGGTCACCCGGTCACCGAGCCGGACACCATCGCTACCGCCATTCGCATCGGCAACCCGGCTTCCTGGGAACAGGCAGAGGCGGCGCGTGATGAATCCGGCGGACTGATCGACTCGGTCACCGACGAAGAGATCCTTGCCGCACACCGCTGGCTCTCGGCGCGTGAAGGCGTGTTTGTGGAACCTGGTTCCGCCGCCGGGGTGGCAGGTCTGATCAAGCACCAGGCCGCCGGCAACGTACCGACCGGCAAGAAGATCGTCATCACGGTCACCGGCCACGGCCTGAAGGACCCGAACTGGGCCCTGCAGAATCCCGACGGCAGCACCGTAGAACCCACCAAGGTCGGCTTCGACGTGGTGGAAGTTGCCACCGCATTGGGCCTGTCCTAACCATGAAGTTCCGGCCCGCCGGGTCCTTAAAAAGGGCGCGGCGGGCCGAGTACGACCACCGGCATTTTCTCCCAAGCGCTAGCGCGCGAACCTCGAAGGAATCATGACGCAGCAGATCGCCCTGGGCCAGCAGATCATCGTGGCCCCACCGGCCACCAGCGCAAACCTCGGACCGGGTTTTGACTCGCTAGGTCTGGCCCTGGAATACCGCGACCGGCTTACCATCCGCACCGCGCAGCACAGCCGCGTCACGCTGCTCGGCGAGGGCGCGGACACCCTCCCAACCGATGAGTCGCACCTGATCATCGCGCAGATCCATAATTACTGGAAGGCGCGCGGTTTTGCGCCGGTGGGCATCGAACTGCACGCGGAGAACAACATCGCTCACGCCCGCGGTATGGGATCCTCCGCCGCGGCCATCGTCGCCGCTTTTGCCGCCGCCGACGCGCTGCTACCGGCGTCAGCCCAAGGTGGGATTGACGCGATTTTCCAAGCTGCCGCCGCCTGGGAAGGACACCCGGATAATGTGGCGCCGGCGGTGTTCGGGGGATTGAGCATTTCCACGACCAACGCCGATGGAAGCTTTAGCTCCGTGCAGGTTCCGCTGCACCCTGCGGTGCGCGCGGTGCTCGCGGTGCCATCTAACGGATTGTCTACCGAGGCCGCGCGCGGGGTGTTGCCCGCCCAGATCGAACATGCAAAGGCCGCCGCAAACTCCGCCAGCGCCGCCTTGCTGATTCACGCGCTGAGTAACGACCCGGCCGTGCTTTTGGCCGGTACCCGTGACTACCTGCACCAGGATTACCGGGCGGTGGCGATGCCGCAAAGCGCGGCGTTGCTCGCGGCTTTGCGCGAAAATTCCTTGGCCGCGGTGATTTCTGGTGCCGGGCCGACGGTGCTGACCTTGGTCGCCGACGAGGCCGGCGTGCAGGCCGCACGCGCGGTCATCGAGTCCTTCGCCACAGATTCTTCGGTGCAATGGGACATCAAAGTGCCTGCGTTGGCATCGAACGGTGTTACAGTAGAAGTGCTGTAACACTCAAGGCAGACCGGATTGCTAAGCGCACTGCGCTGTAGCGAATCCACTTGGCCAGTGTTGACCGGAGGAAACGCGGGTTCCGCAATTCTCTTCGTCCAGCCCTTCCGGATCTTTTCTGCAGTTCACAGCACCCTTGATACCCCTTTTTTGTGCACGCTTGTGCCCGGAGGTATCTACCCATTAAGTCCAGCGTTCGCCTCAGGCATTCTATGTGCCGTGAGCGGCTTGGACGGTGTCACAACCACTGTTTACCGGCGGTGGCACCTCATATAAACGGCACAGTGGGTCTGTTTGAACCAGCCCATCCTACGAGTCAGAAGGAACTTTCGTGACCGAAACCACAAGCCTCAACGAAGGCGTGGACACCAAGACTTCCGAAACCAAGAGCGCCGGCCTGGCCTCTTTGAAGATGACCCAGCTCCAGCAGCTGGCCTCCCAGCTCGGCATCACCGGCGGCTCGCGCATGCGCAAAGCCGACCTGGTGAAGTCCATTGGCGATCATCAGCGTGGCGGCTCCATTGCCGCGAAGGACGCAGCTAAGGAATCGGCTAAAACCGCTTCGGCACCTGCCACCCAGCAGACCGAAACCGCACAGGCTCCGGCGAAGTCCGAGACCAAGGCACCGGCCAAGGCCACCCGCGGTCGTCGGGCACCGAAGGCAGCCGAAGCGCCAGCAGCAACCGAAAACGTTGCCGTGACCGAAGCCCCGGCCCCAGCCGCGCAGCAGGCCGAAAAGCCTGTGCGCGCTCGTCGCACCTCGCGCCGCGTGACCGATTCGGGCAAGATCAACGCTCCGGCATCGGCCGAAAACACCGAAGCTGCCCAGGCGTCACAGGCACCGCAGACCGAGCAAGCGCCACAGGCTGACGCAGAGCCGGTTCGCGCTACCCGTCAGCGTCGTAATTCACGCGCCAAGGTTGAGCAGCCAGAAACCAGCGAAAACACCGGCTCTGAGGCGCAAGCCCCAGCTGAGCAGGCTACTTCGAACGGTGCTGCCGAGACCGAGCAGTCCGGTGAGGCACGCGATGAGCGTCGCGAACGTGGCAACCGTCGCGATCGCAACTCGAACCGTCGTGAACGTAATAACGACCGCAACAACGATCGCAATGCTGATCGTAGTGCTGAGCGTAACGACGAGCAGGGCGGCCAGGATTCCGAGGATCGTTCCAACGATCGCAACGATCGCAATGATCGCAACGATCGCCGTGAGCGTTCCAACGAGCGTCGTGAGCGTAACAACGACCGCAACAACGATCGTAATAACGACCGTAATGCTGAGCGTAACGATGAGCAGGGCGGCCAGGATTCCGAGGATCGCTCCAACGATCGCAACGATCGCCGTGAGCGCTCCAACGAGCGTCGTGAGCGAAACAACGATCGTAATGAGCGCAACGAGCGAAACAACGATCGTAATGACCGCAACGAGCGTACCAACGATCGTAACGATGAGCAGGGCGGCCAGGATTCCGAGGACCGCTCCAACGATCGCAACGACCGTAATGCAGAGCGCACCGAGCGTAACCGCAACCGTCGCGAGCGCAACCGTAACGACCGCAATGATCGTAATGATCGTGGGGACCGTAACGATCGCAACGATCGTAATGATCGCAACAACCGCAACCGTCGCAACCGCCGCGATGACCTGGACGAGCCACAGCTGAGCGAAGACGATGTCTTGCTGCCGGTGGCAGGCATCCTGGACGTGCTGGAGAACTACGCGTTCGTCCGCACCTCCGGCTACCTGCCAGGTACCAACGACATCTACGTGACCCTGGGCCAGGTGAAGAAGTACAACCTGCGCAAGGGCGATGCGATCGTCGGCGCCGTGCGTGCTCCGCGTGATGGCGAGACCCCGAACCCACGCCAGAAGTTCAACGCGCTGGTGCAGTTGACCTCGGTGAACGGCAAAAAGCCTGAAGACAATATGGAACGCGTCGAGTTCAACAAGCTCGTTCCGCTGTACCCGACCGAGCGCCTGCGCCTGGAAACCGATCCGAAGCTGGTCGGTCCTCGTGTGATCGACCTGGTCGCTCCGATCGGTAAGGGCCAGCGTGGTCTGATCGTGTCGCCTCCAAAGGCCGGTAAGACGATGATCTTGCAGGCTATCGCGAACGCGATCACCGTCAACAACCCAGAGGTGCACCTGATGATGGTGCTCGTGGACGAACGTCCCGAGGAAGTCACCGACATGCAGCGCACCGTCAAGGGTGAGGTTATTGCCTCCACCTTCGACCGTCCGGCCGATGACCACACCACCGTCGCGGAGCTCGCCATCGAGCGTGCCAAGCGCCTGGTGGAAATGGGCATGGACGTCGTGGTCCTGCTGGACTCGATGACCCGCCTGGGCCGTGCCTACAACCTGGCAGCCCCTGCCTCCGGACGTATCCTGTCCGGTGGTGTGGATTCGGCCGCGCTGTACCCACCGAAGCGTTTCTTCGGTGCCGCACGTAATATCGAAAACGGTGGCTCGCTGACCATCTTGGCTACCGCACTGGTGGAGACCGGGTCCAAGATGGACGAGGTCATCTTCGAGGAGTTCAAGGGCACCGGCAACATGGAGCTACGCCTCTCGCGCAAGCTCGCCGACAAGCGCATCTTCCCAGCGGTCGACGTCAACGAGTCGAGCACCCGCCGTGAAGAGCAGCTGATGAGCGCCGAAGAGGTGCGCATCATGTGGCGTCTGCGCCGGATGCTCTCGGGCATCGAACCACAGCAGGCACTGGAAGTACTCACCGGAAAGATCCGCGAGACCGGATCGAACGCTGAATTCTTGATGCTGGTCAACAAGACCACCCCGACCAAGGATTAGCACCGCTGACCGCCATGGCGTTCAGGCAGTTGGCATTCACGCCGACCGCCTGGACGCCATCGGCGCGTCACACCACTTAGACTTTGACTTAGAGTCCGCGACACACGATCCGTGAGCCGGGCACCGCAGAACAGGAAGAACAGCGATTATGTTTGAATCCGTCAAGACGCTACTTCAGGAGCACGCCGCGATTCAGGCGGAGCTCTCAGACCCAGCGGTTTACGCCGACCAGGCTAAGGCCCGCAAGCTCGGCCGTCGCTCGGCGCAGCTCAACGGTATCGTCGACGCATATAACCGCTGGAAGTCGGCGACCGAAGATCTGGAAACCGCCCAGGAAATGGCCGACGAGGACCCGGATTTCGCCGAGGAAGTCGCGAGCCTGCAGGTCACCTTGCCGGAGCTGGAAGAAAAGCTTCGCCGGCTGCTGATCCCACGCGACCCCAACGACGCACGCGACGTGATTCTAGAGGTCAAGGGTGGCGAAGGCGGCGACGAGGCGGCGCTGTTCGCCGCAGACCTGCTGCGCATGTACACCCGTTTCGCCGAGCACAAGGGCTGGAAGGTGGAGATGATCTCCTTCAACGAGTCCGATCTGGGCGGCTACAAGGACGCCCAGGTGGCGATCAAGGGCAAGTCGAATGATCCGGCCGAAGGCGTCTACGCGCAGCTGAAATTTGAGGGCGGCGTGCACCGCGTGCAGCGCGTGCCGCAGACCGAGTCCCAGGGCCGCATCCACACCTCGGCCGCCGGCGTGCTGGTGCTGCCCGAGGTGGACGAGCCCGAAGAGGTCGACATCCACGCGAACGATCTGAAGGTCGACGTGTACCGTTCCTCGGGCCCCGGCGGGCAGTCCGTGAACACCACCGACTCCGCGGTGCGCCTGACCCACTTGCCTACCGGCATCGTGGTGGCCATGCAGAACGAAAAGTCGCAGATCCAGAACCGTGAAGCCGCGATGCGTGTGCTTCGTTCGCGTTTGCTGGCCCACCAGCAGGCCATCATCGACGAAGAGAACTCGGCCGTGCGTGCCAGCCAGATCCGCACCATGGACCGTTCCGAGCGCATCCGCACCTACAACTACCCGGAAAACCGCATTGCCGATCACCGCACCGGGTACAAGGCGTACAACCTTGACGCGGTGATGGACGGCGAATTGGCGCCGGTGATCGAATCCTGCATCCAGATGGATGAAGAAGAGCGCCTGGCAGCGCTGGGCGAGCAGTAAGCGCCAGCGGATTCTTGTGGAGCAACTGAATACCGCCCGGCGCACCGCCGCCGCGCAACTTAGCGAAGCGGCGGTTCCCTCGCCGGGTGTTGATGCGGACCTGTTACTGAGTTTTGTGACCGGCGATAGCCGTGCGGAGCTCAAACTGCGCGAACTGCGCGGGGAGAGCCTCACCGAGGGGCAGTACGCACAATATCTGGACCTTGTGAATCGGCGTGCGCAGCGTATTCCGTTGCAACACCTGACCGGTGAAGCGTATTTTCGCTACCTGACGCTGAAAGTTGGCCCCGGGGTCTTCTCTCCGCGTCCGGAAACCGAAACCGTGGTGCAGGTCGGACTGGACTTCCTCGGCGATGTACAAGGTTCACGCTGTGTAGATTTGTGTTCGGGCTCCGGGGCGATCGCCGCGGCGTTGGCCACGGAACTTAGATCAGCACAGGTGTGGGCGGTGGAACTATCCGACGAGGCCATTAGCTACACCCGCGCAAATTGTGAGCCCTATGGGGTCACCGTGCTTCATCAGGACGCCTCGGCGCTACCGCCGCAGCTGCACGGCAGCATCGACCTGGTGATCTCCAACCCGCCCTACATTCCGCCTCATGCGGTGCCACGCGAACAAGAAGTGCGCGAGCATGACCCGCAGATGGCGCTCTACGGTTTGGGCGAGGACGGGCTGCAGATCCCGCGCTTAGTTTCCGCGGAAGCCAAACGCCTGCTGCGCGGCGGGGGACTCTACGTGATGGAACACGCCGAGGTGCAAGCCGCAAGCGCCGCGGCCATGCTGATCGAACTCGGATTCACACAGGTTACCGGACACCTTGACCTCAGTGGTCGTCCGCGAGCCACCAGCGCGCTGGCCCCGCTGACCTAATAACCGTTCAACGCATGAAAGAATAAACCCGTGAGCACAACATACTTGGTTAGCACCGAAGCGCAGCGCGAGGCAGCGATCGCCGCAGCAAAAGCCACCTTAGGTGAGAAGCGTTGCATCGTGCTGCCCACCGATACCGTGTACGGGATCGGCGCCGACGCGTTCAGCCCTCAGGGGGTAGCGATGCTGATGGCGGCCAAGGGGCGCTCACGAAATATGCCACCTCCGGTGCTGATCGCACAGGTCGCCACCATGGATGGGTTGGCCCGCGACATCCCCGATGACGCGCGCAAACTTGCCGACGCTTTCTGGCCCGGTGCGCTGACCCTGATCCTGCCCGCTCAGCCCTCGCTGACCTGGGATCTGGGGGAGACCCGCGGCACCGTCGCGCTGCGTGTACCCAACGATGAAACCGCGCTAGAACTTTTGCGCGCCACCGGACCGCTGGCGGTCTCCTCGGCAAACCGCACCGGTCAGCCGGCTGCCACCACCGTAGAAGAGGCCATCGCCCAGTTGGGTGACAGCGTTGAGGTGTACCTCGACGGCGGCTCGCGTGCCACCGACGAGGCGGAAAGCACCTTGCCCTCGACCATCGTCGATGCCACCGGGAACACCCTGGTGGTGGTGCGCGCGGGAGCGATCAACATCGATGAGCTGCGTGTGGTAGTGCCCAATATTCTCCCCGCGAAGCCTGACACGCCGAATCAGGACGCATGAGAAGCTACGTCGTACTGATCGCGTTTAGCTTCGCGACCGCATTTTTGCTCACCCCGATGATTCGTTCGGTGGGAGAACGTTTTATCCGCGGACAACTGGTGCGCGAACGCGACCAACACCAGGCACCGATCGTCAAATTTGGTGGCCTGGGCATCATGATCGCCTTCGGCGCGGGACTCTGGCTGGCCAGCCAACTGAGTTTCTTCTCCGGGGTCTTTGAGAACTCGGACCCGCTGCGTGGAGTCGGGATCGCGCTGATCCTGATCGCCGTGCTCGGCCTCTGGGACGATGTCGGAGATCTGCGCTGGTACTATAAGGCCGCCGGCCAGGTGGTGATCGGCATCGTGATCGCCGCGCATGGGCTAGTGATCCGATCCTTGCCGGTAGGTACCTGGCGAATCGAAGAACCGTGGGTGCAAGGCGCCCTCACGGTCTTTCTGGTCGTGCTGACAATGAACGCGATCAACTTCTCCGACGGGCTCGACGGACTCGCCGCCGGGCTCGCAGCCATCGGCGCTGCCACCTTCTTTATCTACTCCTACATCCTGGCTACCCATGTAAGCGCCGATGACTACGCCAATGTCGGCGCGCTTCTTTGCGCATTGTTACTCGGCGCTTGTTTGGGATTCTTGCCACATAATTTTAACCCCGCGAATATCTTCATGGGGGAGACCGGGGTGCTCACCATCGGGCTGATTCTCTCGGTCTCTGCAATTGCCGTCACCGGAGACGTGCAGGGGCTGGACGCGCACCGCTTCCGCAACGTGCCGGCCTATATGCCGATGGTCTTGCCGATGGTGATCGTCTTCTTGCCGGTGCTCGATCTGAGCCTGTCGGTGGTGCGCCGGCTACTCAACAAGCGCTCACCGTTCTCACCTGACTCCAAGCACATTCACCACCGGATGCTCTCCCAAGGCCACTCAGTGCGCAAAAGTGTGGTGTTGCTCTATGTTTGGGCCGCTTTGGTTGCTGCCACGGTGGTTTTGATCGCGTTCATCCCGCTTGCGGTGTTGATCCCAATCATTGTAATTCTGGTCATTGGCGCCGCTTTGCTGACCTGGTGGCCGTTGGTCTCGGTTCGTTTTGTGAATCTGCGAAGAAGGCTTGACAAGTAATTCCCAAGCAATCAGTTTCTATCTCGTGTAGAATTCATTACGGATCATCTCCCAAGTAGTTTTATACTGCGCGGGGGTAATGAGTTTCATCAGCATTATTCGGTTGCAGATAGATCTTTGACAGCGAACTAGAGGGAGAGTGCGGCCATGAATTCACATTCGGCTCGCGTTGTCGTCTCTGCCGCTCCGAAATCCATCTGGCTACCAATTCTTGGTATCTCCATGCTGTACTCGTTGATCGCAGCGGCCGCATTTTTCCTGATTTCGTGGTTGTTTGCAGATTTGCGATATGCACTGTCCGGGGCTTTAGCTTACGGCTTAGTGATCGGCTTTTTCGCCGTCAGCATTTTGATTGCTGAGGCCGCCGGACGATTCCGCAGCACGTGGGCCATGCCCGCGTTTCTGGGAACTTTCGTCATCAAGGTATTTGGTATTGCCTTCTTGCTGTTGAACCTGGGATTGCCTGACTGGGTCAATCGACAGGGATTCGTGCTTGCAGCTGCAGTCAGCCTCGTTGCCTGGCAGACCGGTGAGATTCGTGCCTTTATGAAGACACGTCTTGCCATCTACAACGAAGCATAGACATAGTGCCACCAGTCTTTAGGTCTGGGGCGAGCTGTGAGTTTGATAAGCTTACTACGGGTCATTTTTGGTGGGTTGCTTAACGGTGATCGGCCGTCTATGACTGGCATCCTTGGGGCAACCTGAGGATGGCACTTCATCAGCGTCGATGCGTTTCGCAAAAACTCCGATGTAACCCGTTTGATTTTTTCTTCACACGGTGAGAGGCAGTTACCGCCAGTCACCGCCTTTTGCCCGTGACCGTTACTGCAGAGAGGACAGCGCGTTGTTCGCGTTTGCGCTCCCAATGGCCTCAGAAGAAGGCGGATTTATTCCGCCATCCGTATCCGATACTCACCTCCCGGACATTTTCCCGTGGTTCGCTGAGTACGGAACCGGTTTCGGCAAGCAGATGTTCATGATCGTGCTTTCGATCGTGCTCATTACTTGGTTCTTCACCGCGGCCATCAAGAACCCGAAGCTGGTTCCAAGCAAGACGCAGTACCTCGCCGAGTCCGGCTACGCTTTCGTGCGTAACGGAATTGGCCGCGACATCATTGGTGAGAAGAACTTCCGTCCTTGGATTCCTCTGCTGTTCGCGACCTTCTTCTTCGTCCTGCTGAATAACCTCTTCGGAGCAATCCCATTCCTGCAGATTCCATCGTTCTCACACGCTGGTTCTGCATATGCGATGGCCATCATCATCTACGGCACCTGGATTGCCGTAGGTTTGAAAAACCATGGTATTCGCTACTTCAAATTGGCAGTTGTTCCGTCCGGTGTTCCGGGCTGGATCATGCCACTGATGATTCCTTTGGAAATCATCTCTAACTTCATCGTTCGCCCGCTGACGCACTCGCTGCGTTTGATGGCAACGATGCTGGCCGGTCACATCATCGTGATGTTGGCAGCTTCCGGTGCTCGTCACCTGATTGTTGTTCAGGATTCCTTGGCTATGAATGGTCTTGGCGTCTTGGTCATCCTCGGATCGGTCGCAATGTACTTCCTGGAACTTCTGATCATGGTCCTGCAGGCCTTTGTTTTCACCCTGCTGACCGCGATCTACCTCCAGGGTGCAATTGAAGCCGACGCCCACTAAGGCCAACACTTCTTCCACCCACTAAAGATCTTCCTTGAATCGCTCAAGGAATACCTCACAACCTACCGGCAAAAGCCCGGTATCTTGAAAGGAACATAATCACATGTTGCATGGCTCCCTGAATATGATCGGCTACGGCCTGGCTGCAATTGGTTCGGCTATCGGCGTTGGCATGATCTTCGCTGCTTACATCAATGGTGTTGCTCGTCAGCCAGAAGCACAGCGCATCCTGCAGCCAATCGCAATGCTTGGCTTCGCACTTGCTGAAGCACTTGCAATTTTGGGCTTGGTCTTCGCCTTCGTCGTCGGCGCCTAGTCTTTTCGCAACTTGTAGTGGCCTCGCCACTATCGCGAGGCGTACACACAAAGCGGAAACTAGTAGATAAGGAATAGTGAGAATGAACAGCACTGATTTCATCCTCGCTGCGAGCGAATCGGTTAACCCGTTGTTGCCGAACCCGTGGGAGATTCTCGTCACGGGCGTTGGTTTCGCGGTCCTTCTGTTCATCGTCATCAAGGTAATTGCTCCGAAGTTCGAGCAGTCCTATGAAGATCGCGTCACCGCGATCGAAGGTGGCCTGGAGAAGGCTGAAGCAGCGCAGAAAGAAGCAGAAGAGACCTTGGCACTGTACAAGGCTCAGCTTCTCGAAGCCCGCACGGAAGCCAACCGCATCCGTGAGGAAGCTCGTAGCGAAGGCGCTCAGATCCTTGCAGATCTGAAGACCAAAGCAACCGATGAGGCTACTCGTATCACCGAGCAGTCGCACCGTCAGATTGAGGCAGAGCGCGTTGCTGCTCTGACTTCGCTCCGCACCGACGTGGGCGTATTGGCTACCGAGCTTGCAAGCAAGGTAGTTGACGAAGCTCTCAAGGACGATGCCCGTGCACAGCGCGTGGTTGATCAGTTCCTGACCGATTTAGAAGCTCAGCAGAACGCAGGTGCATCGAACTAATGGCAAGTGTATCGAGCGAGTCACTAGCAAAGGCTTTGGAGTTTTTAGAACCCAAGCTGGCACAGGCATCTATTGATCTGCCAAAGGAACTGTTCGCGGTCCTGGAAGTACTGGATGCAAATGCCGGTCTTCGCCGCGCAATGACTGATCCAGCCCGTGAAGTTGCCGATAAGGCAGGCCTTCTGGCACAGCTTTTGCGCGGAAAGGTTTCGGCTGATGCCGAGGCTACCGTTGCGCAGTTGGCTTCCACCCGCTGGAGCTCGGAACGCGACATTAGCGATGCGCTCGAAACGCTGGCAGTTACCGCGGTCTCCGCGGTAGCCGAGCAGCAGGACGGCGTTAATGGGCTGAACAAGCTGGAGCAGGATCTGTTCTCCTTCATCGAGGTAGTTCGTGCTAACCACGAGCTGCAGCGTGCGTTGGATGATGCTCAGGCCCCAGACGAGGCTAAGCGTGCACTGGCGCTCAAGCTCGTGCCTAACGCGTCGCAGACCGCGCAGGTTTTGATCTCCCAGGCTGTTTCAAACCCTCGCGGTTTGAAGCCAGCAGCTTTGGTTGCACGTTTTGTTGAGCTCGTGGCCAAGCGCCAGCAGCGTTGGATCGCTTCGGTGACCAGCACTGTGCAGCTCTCTGAGGCTCAGCTATCGCGTCTGGAGACCAGCCTGAACAAGCTTTACGGTCGTCAGCTTAAGCTCAATGCCACCACCGACCCATCGCTGGTCGGTGGACTGGTGGTCAAGGTTGGCGACGAAGTTGTCGACGCTTCCGTGGCATCACGCGTGGCCGACTTGCGCCGCGCCCTGGCTAGCTAGGTCTCATTGAAACCGGGAGTAATCCCGAATCCAATGTCCTAGCTACCAGGACCACAACAGACTTCATTCACATTCGATTCGTATCTTTTCTTTTCAGACACGAGTCACAATTTAGGAGAGCAGGGACTGCAGATGGCCGATTTGACCATCAATGCCAACGACGTCCGTAATGCCCTAAACGAGTTCGCATCTTCCTACGAACCGGGTAAGGCAGAGCGTACCGAGGTGGGACGCGTCGTCGCCGCGAGCGACGGCATCGCCAAGGTGGAAGGTCTTCCTTCCGTCATGGCCAACGAATTGCTGAAATTCGCTGATGGCACCCTGGGCCTAGCCCAGAACCTTGACACCCGCGAAATCGGTGTTGTTGTGCTTGGTGACTTCACCGGCATCGAAGCTGGCCAGAAGGTCGAGCGCACCGGCGAGATCCTTTCGGTTCCAGTCGGCGACGGCTACTTGGGCCGCGTGGTTGACCCACTGGGTGAGCCAATGGATAACCTGGGCCCAATTGAAGCCGAAGGCCGTCGTGCCTTGGAGCTTCAGGCACCAGGTGTCACTCAGCGCAAGAGCGTGCACGAGCCAATGCAGACCGGTCTGAAGGCTATCGACGCCATGATCCCGATCGGCCGTGGCCAGCGTCAGCTGATCATTGGTGACCGCCAGACCGGTAAGACCGCTATTGCGGTTGACACCATTCTGAACCAGCGCGCCAACTGGGCAACCGGAGACGAAACCAAGCAGGTTCGCTGCATCTACGTGGCTATCGGACAGAAGGCATCGACTATCGCTGCCGTTCGTCAGACCCTCGCAGATAAGGGTGCACTGGAATACACCACGATCGTGGCGTCCCCAGCATCTGACCCAGCAGGCTTCAAGTACCTGGCACCTTACGCAGGCTCGGCCATCGGCCAGCACTGGATGTACGGTGGCAAGCACGTTCTGATCGTCTTTGATGATCTGTCCAAGCAGGCTGAAGCTTACCGTGCGGTATCGCTGTTGCTGCGCCGTCCACCAGGACGCGAAGCTTACCCAGGCGACGTCTTCTACCTACACTCCCGTCTGCTTGAGCGTTGTGCCAAGCTTTCGGACGAGCTCGGTGCAGGTTCGATGACTGGTCTGCCAATCATCGAAACCAAGGCTAACGACGTAGGCGCGTTCATCCCGACCAACGTTATCTCGATTACCGATGGTCAGATCTTCTTGCAGTCGGACCTGTTCAACGCTAACCAGCGTCCAGCCGTCGATGTGGGCATCTCGGTGTCCCGCGTGGGTGGTTCGGCACAGGTCAAGGCCATGAAGAAGGTTTCCGGTACTTTGAAGCTTGAATTGGCTCAGTACCGCGACATGGCTGCCTTCGCGATGTTCGCCTCGGACCTGGATGCTGCTTCCAAGCAGCAGCTGACCCGTGGTGCACGTCTGATGGAGCTGCTCAAGCAGGGTCAGTACACCCCGTACCCGGTTGAAGATCAGGTCGTTTCGATCTGGTCGGGCACCAACGGTTACCTCGACGATGTCCCAGTGGAAGATGTTCAGCGTTTCGAAGCTGAATTCATCGACTACCTGCGTCACCGCACCGAGGTACTGAACGTGATCGGCCAGACCGGCAAGCTGGAGAACGAGACTCTGGAAGCCATGAAGACTGCGGTTGTAGACTTCAAGGCCGGATTCTTCGGTGACGGTGATGACCAGCTGGTCGCCGCCGGACACGAAGAGCACGACGCTCTCGATGCCGAGTCCGTTGACCAGGAAAAGATCGTCAAGCAGAAGCGCTGACAATTTCCTTCACGTTTTGGGGTGCGGCGTCGCTAGCGGCGCCACACCCCGAACGTAGGGAATAAGGAAAGGACACACATGGGAGCCCAGATTCGGGTCTACCGCCAGAAGATCGGATCGACTAAGTCGATGGCCAAGATCTTCAAGGCGATGGAACTGATTGCTGCATCCCGCATTGGTAAGGCACGTACGCGTGTTTCGGCTTCATTGCCGTATGCCAATGCGATTACCCGTGCAGTAACCGCCGTCGCGTCCCAGGCCGATGTCGAACACCCACTGACCACCGAGCCTGCACAGGTTCGACGGGCAGCCGTTTTGGTGATGACTTCGGACCGAGGACTTGCCGGGTCCTACTCCGCCAGCGTTCTGAAGCAGGCTGAGCACCTCGTGGAACTCCTGCGTGAGGATGGTAAGGAAGTCAAGACCTATTTGGTCGGCCGCAAGGCTCAGGCTTACTTCGATTTCCGTTCACGCGGATATGAGCGAGTGTGGACCGGGGATACCGATTCTCCGCGTTTCGAAACCGCACGCGAGCTGCGCGATATCCTCCTAGAGGATTTCGCCACCGACTACGAGCAGGGTGGCGTGGACGAAATCCACGTCGTATACACCCAGTTCAAGTCGATGGTTACGCAGGAACCGACGGTCATCCGTCTGTTGCCGTTGGAGGTTGTCGAGGATGATTCCGAGACTCCAACCGACGAGCTTTTGCCACTGTACGAGTTTGAGCCATCGCCGGAAGAAGTGCTGGACGCACTGCTTCCGCGATACATCGATTCTCGATTGTTCAATGCCCAGCTGCAGTCCGCAGCCTCGGAGCTTGCTGCACGTCAGCGCGCGATGAAGGCTGCAGGCGACAACGCCGGCGAACTGATCAAGAAGTTCACGCGATTGCTTAACAACGCCCGTCAGGCTGAAATCACCCAGGAGCTTTCGGAAATTATTGCCGGCGCAGACGCGCTGGACAGCTAAATTTCCGTTTCTCTCCGACCAGATAAGAAGTGAGAAAGATGACTGCCCAAATCAACGAGCAGGTTACCGCAGGGGCCACCGGCCGTATTGCCCGCGTGATTGGCCCGGTCGTGGACGTCGAGTTCCCTGCCGATGCACTGCCTTCAATCTACAACGCACTCACCGCAGAGCTAACCCTCAACGGTGTAACCAAAACTATTACCTTCGAAACCAGCCAGCACCTCGGTGAGGGCCTGGTCCGTGCGGTATCGCTTCAGGCCACTGACGGCCTGGTTCGCGGTGCCCAGGTGAAGGACACCGGCGCTTCGATCTCCGTCCCAGTAGGCGACGGCGTCAAGGGCCACATCTTCAACGTATTGGGCGATGCCCTAGACGTTGATAACTCGGAGATTCAGGTCACCGAGCGCTGGCCAATCCACCGCCCAGCACCGAAGTTCGCGGACCTTGAGGGTTCGACCGAGATGATGGAAACTGGCATCAAATCGATCGACCTTCTCACCCCTTACATCAAGGGTGGCAAGATTGGTCTGTTCGGCGGCGCAGGCGTGGGTAAGACCGTGCTGATCCAGGAAATGATCACCCGTGTTGCACGTAACTTCGGTGGTACTTCGGTATTCGCCGGTGTGGGCGAGCGCACCCGTGAAGGTAACGACCTCTGGGTCGAAATGGAAGAAGCCAACGTTCTGAAGGACACCGCCTTGGTGTTCGGCCAGATGGATGAGCCACCTGGAACTCGTTTGCGCGTGGCACTGTCGGCACTGACCATGGCGGAATACTTCCGCGATGTGCAGAACCAGGACGTGCTGCTGTTCATCGACAACATCTTCCGCTTCACCCAGGCCGGTTCCGAGGTGTCGACCCTGTTGGGCCGCATGCCTTCGGCCGTGGGTTACCAGCCGAACTTGGCCGATGAAATGGGTCTGCTGCAGGAACGCATCACCTCGACGAAGGGCCGCTCGATCACCTCGATGCAGGCAGTCTACGTCCCGGCCGATGACTACACCGACCCGGCTCCAGCAGCAACCTTCGCTCACTTGGATGCAACCACCGAGCTGTCGCGTGAAATCGCCTCGCGTGGTCTGTACCCAGCGATCGATCCGCTGACCTCGACCTCGCGCATCCTGGATCCGCAGTACATCGGACAGGATCACTACGATACCGCCATCCGTGTGAAGGCGATTCTGCAGAAGAACAAGGAACTTCAGGACATCATCGCGATCCTGGGTATCGACGAACTGGGCGAAGAAGACAAGATTGTTGTCGCCCGTGCACGTCGTATGCAGCAGTTCCTCTCGCAGAACACCTACACCGCGAAGCAGTTCACCGGTGTTGAGGGTTCGACCGTGGACATCAAGGACACCATCGAAGGCTTCAAGGCCATCGCCGATGGCGAATTGGACCACATTGCAGAGCAGGCGTTCTTCAACATCGGCGGTCTTGACGACGTCGAGCGCCAGTGGGCCGAAATCCAGAAGGCCAGCTAATTATGGCTGAGCTTCAGGTAGAAATCGTTGCGGCGGATCACTTCGTGTGGTCCGGCGCTGCGAAGCTGGTCAAGGCACGGTCGGTTGACGGCGAGATCGGCGTTTTGCCCGGTCACGTTCCGATGCTTTCGGTGCTTGCCTCTGGGGATCTGGAAATCGCTCCAGTTTCCGAAGCTCGCTTCACGGTGCAGATCGACGGAGGATTCTTCTCAGTCGATTCGGACCGCGTAGTGATCGTCGCCGATAACGCTGTGATTGGTACCGCAGCGTAGGCGAACCATTGATTGAGATAACCGCACCAGTTCTGCTCGCACTGCTCGTTTTGACGTGCATCGTGCTGTTCTTCGGGGCCATGGCCGTGCGCCGCATTCAACTGCGGCGCACGCTGGGCACCTTCGACGCCTCCATCCTCACGCCGAAAGGCCGGTGGATGATGGTGATCGCCCGCTACGGCGGGGGACATGTGGATCTGTTGCGGTTTTTCTCTGTCTCCCCGGTGCCGCGTTTTGTACTGCAGCGCCACGGACTAGACCTCAATGGTTGGCGCCGGCCAACGGCGAACGAAGCGATGCTAATTCCCCCGGGATTTATCATCGTGCAACTGGTACAGGCCGGCGAAGATCGGGAACTGGCCATGGATTACCGTGACTACACCGGTTTTTCCGCCTGGCTTGAAGCCGGGCCGATCGCCGGTAGCTGGCAAATCTAAGTTTTTCTGCGGGGCCCACCCGCAGCACGAATCCCGCCGCATGGCACCTATTAGGTGTTATGCGACGGGATTTTTTGCGTGGGGGTAATTTTGTTTTAGAGTACCTGGCCGTTGCGGATGACCTGGTGCAGCTCCAGCTGGGCGTCGAGTACCACCACATCGGCGCAGAAACCGTAATGCAGCGAGCCTACCTCGTCGGCCAGGCCGATCAGCGAGGCGGGGATGGAGGTCGCGGACTCGACCGCGCGGGTGAGCGCGATACCGGCGCTGACCGTACAGCGCAACACCTCAAGTAGCGTGGCGGTGCCCCCGGCCAGCGAACCGTCGGCAAGGCGGGCTTGGCCGTCGCTGACGGTGACCTTGGCCGGGCCTAAGGTGTACTGCCCGTCGGAAAGTCCGGTAGCGGACATCGAATCGCTGACCAGCACCACACGGTGGCCACCGATGAGGTTAAACACCAATCGCACGGTCTCCGGGGACAGGTGGACATCGTCGGCGATCAATTCGAGGTAGGCGTTGCCTCGCGCGGCTTCTTCCAGGCAGGCGGCTACCGGACCCGGCTCACGGTGATGCAGCGAGGGCATGCCGTTAAACAGGTGGGTGACGGTCGGCTTTTCGGTGAAGCCATCCACGCCGGCGTTTTGAAGCTGTTCGCGGGCGAACTGTAGTGAGGTGGCGGTGACCTGCGCACTGGCGTTGGTATGGCCCAGTGAGGGCACCACACCGAGTGCGACTAGCTGTTCGATGAGCTCCTCGCTGCCAGGGCGTTCGGGTGCGTAGGTCATCGTGCGCAGCTGGCCACGACTGGCGGAGATCAACTCGTCGATAAATTCTGGATCCGGATCGCGCAGGAATCGTGGGTCTTGGGCGCCGCAGCGGGCCTCGGAGAGGAACGGACCTTCGGCGTGGATGCCGGCGATCTTTCCGGCCTCGGCGAATTCGGCAAGGATTTCCGCGGCGCGCAGCATTTCTGCCGGTTCGGCGGTGACCAATGAGGCCAGCAACGTGGTGGTGCCTGCGCGGTGCAGGTAGTCCAGGGCGTCGGAGACCTGTCCGTGTTCCGGGTTAGCGAAGTCCGCGCCCAGCGCCCCGTGGTTGTGCAGGTCGATGAGCCCGGGGATCAGGATGGAACCGAGTGGCACCGGGTGCTCGGGGAATTGGTCGGCGTCGGACTGGGTGAGCCAGTCATCGCGGCTACCGGCAAAACGGATGCGATCGTCCTCGATGGCCAATGCGCCATCGCTGATTTTCTGCCCGTCGGAGATGAGCGTGGCGAAGATGGCGTAACGCGAAGCGGTATTCATGTACCTAGCTTAGAAGAGTCTGCCCGAAGAGTCATCGATTCCGCGCATTGCATCGTAATCTAGGGTCAGGCAGCGGATTCCGCGGTCCTCGGCCAGGGTGCGCGCCTGTGGTTTGATCTGTTGGGCGGCGAAGACTCCGGTGACCGGCTTGAGCAGCGGGTCGCGGTTGAGCAGTTCTAGGTACCGGGTGAGTTGTTCCACCCCGTCGATGTCGCCGCGGCGTTTAAGCTCCACGGCCACCGCGGCGCCCGAAGCATCGCGGGCCAGGATGTCTACCGGGCCGATCGCGGTCATATATTCGCGGCGTACCAGCCGGTGCCCGGTGCCCAAAAGTTCGATCTGTTCGGCCAGCAGGCGTTGCAGATCGGCCTCCACACCATCTTTGATCAGCCCCGGGTCGGTCCCCAACTCGTGGGCCGAATCGTGTTCGATGGAGTGGAAGTAAATGGTCAGCTTGTCATCGGTCTTCGCGCTGGAGACGTTCCAGACGCTGAGCGCGCCAAGTGCGGCGGCGTCCTCATCGGGACTCGCCTCACGTAATACCAGCGGCGGATTCATCCAGTTCAGCGGCTTGTAACTGCCGCCGTCGGAGTGGATCAACACCGAACCATCGGCCTTGACCATAATCAGCCGGGTAGCTAGGGGGAGGTGGGCTCGAAGACGGCCCTCGTAATCTACTGAACACTTTGCAACCACTAAACGCACGCGATCAAGCCTACCGCTAAGCCGGCGAGGTTTGCGACCCGATCTGCGCGCAGTTCGTCTGCGGGGCCGGCGATACGGCATGATTAAAGGCATGCCACGCTCGAACCGTCCACGCCGCTCCAGCGGACCCGCCGCAAAATCCAGGTCGCGATCCGCGGGGCCAACCCGTGATCAGGGCGCGGAAGATGACTGGATGCAGCGCGCCCGCTACGGGGTGGCAAAGTTGCAAGATGCCCCCGATGGGCAGTGGCATGTGCGCAAGGTTTCCCCGCTGAACGCGCAAAAAACCTATACCTGCCCGGGCTGTCATCGGCCGATTACCCCCGGGGTGGCTCACCTGGTGACCTGGCGGGCCGATCATTGGTCCGGTGATGAGGCGGCGGCCGGAAACCGTCGGCATTGGCATCCGAACTGCTGGGAATCGCGCTCCTACCGGTACTGAGTTGTGCCCGGTGTGCGCACGGATCGGACATTAAAGCCGGTCTTGGCGGGCGATGAACACCTCACGCAGCAAAATCATGGCGCTGGCGGCGACCGGAATGGCCATCAGCGCGCCGGTGATGCCCACCAGTGTGCCGCCGGCGATTACCGAGATCACCGCGACCGCGCCGGGGACCGCGACCGCCTTGTTCATAATGCGCGGGGAGATGAAGTACGCCTCGACCTGAAGGTAACCGAAGTAGCAGATCGCGTAGATCAGCGCGGGTTGCCAGCCTAGGGTGAGCGTGACCAGGGTGACCAAGACCCCGGCGATCACCGCTCCGACCAGCGGAATGAAGGCGAGCATCGCGACCAATAAGGTCAGCAAGGCCGCAAAGGGGACCTTCAGCAGTGTCATCAAAATAAGCGCGACCGAGGCGTTGAGCACCGCGACGCTGGCCTGACCCATCACATAATTACCCACCGAGCGGGTGATGCGCGTGATGATCTGATCGGCGCGGTTGCGCTTGGAACGCGGGACCAGGCGCAGCGAGAAAGACATCATGCCCGGCAGCGAGGCGAGGAAGTAGATCGCCAACACCAGCACGATCAGCACCCCGAACATCGACTGCGCGACGGTCTGCGACACGCCCAAGACGCCACCGAATACATTGGTGACCGCGCCGGAATCGCCAAAGAAGCGTTCGACCTCGGTATTAATGCGCGACGAGACCGCGTATTGCGCGTCGATTTGCTTGACCCAGGCACTGTTTAAGAAGTTATCCACGATCTCCGGGGCGCGCGAGATGAATTGGGTGATCTGCGCGATCAGGGTAGGAATGATCAGCGCCATGAAGCCGCCAAAAATTGCGAGCAGGCCCACCATTGTGCTGGTCACCGCCAGCGGACGGTTCAGCCCGCGGCGCATCAGGAAGCGCACCACCGGGTCGAGGCCCAGTGCGATGAACAGCGCGATCGAAATCCAGGTGATCAGCGAGCCGACATTTGTCAGCAGGTAGTAGCCGGCCAGCGCGATGCCGACGCCGATGGTGCCAAGAAATCCCATGGAGATCGGGTGTAACGCAGGGATCGGCTGGGGAGTATCGGTTTCGCTCTCGGGTAGTTCATCAAGTGCACCGGGGTGGTTCGGGGCTTTGAACAGTGAGTTGACCGTGCGCGAGAGCCGACGCGCCCAGCGGGTAGTGGCAGAACGACTCTCGGCGGGATCTTCGGGATCTGCCTCGGCTGCGGGCCGCGGTGATGAGCCGTGGGAATGCGCGCCGGTGGCCGGGGATGTGTGAGGTGAGCCGGGCGCCGGGCCGCTAGCTTTGGGGATTGGCGGCTGCCCGGAGGGTGTGGCGGACTGTGTGGGGTGTGCCGGTTCGCTGGCCGGGCCTTGTGCGGCGTGGTGCTTTGCCGCATCGCCGCGCTGATCGGGCGACTGATTACTGTCCATGGCACTGAGCATACCGCTCGGCGAGCGTGACAAAGTGCTCTATGACACCCCGACATGTGCATTTGAGGCAGTTCACAGTCTGTTCTCGGAACCATTGGGGCTAAGGACTCGTTAGACTTGTGAAAGAACAGCTGTGACCGTTGGCGAATAGGTGAAGTCGTGCGAAAAGTTATCTCCGTGATCGCGATCCTACTGGGGGCAATTGCCCTGGTAGTAGGCATCGGACAGAAGACCTTTTGGGCCCCGCCCGAAACGGTCACCGCAAGCATGCCAGAGTTTAAGGAAGAGTCGCCGCTGACGGTTATTCAACCCTCGGTGCAGAACCCGGGCTCCGAGCCGGTGGAACTGGTGATCACCGGCAAGGGCGAATTTACCGCCTCGCTGGCGCGCAGTTATGACGTGGAAGCCTGGGTGGGCGACGCTGCCCACGTGGAGCTGACCGGTGTGGATCGCGAAAATCATCAGCTGATCGCCGAGCGCATCGATGGGGAGAAGAAGACTCCGAACCCCGCAGGAGATGACCTGTTCTTCGATTCGCAGAAGGCCGATGGCACGATGACCTACCGCTGGACCGCCCCGGATGACGGTGACTGGTCGCTGCTGCTGGCAGCCGACGGCACCAAGGCGGCGCCCAGTGAGATCTCGGTGACCTACGCCAACGATGACGCCATGCCATGGGCGTTGCCACTGATCATCATCGGTGCACTGCTGTTGGTACTCGGTGTGGCACTGCTGGTGATGCGCGTGATCAAGCCGGCTAAATCGGCTAACTCCGGGCGTCGGGCAGAAACCGCGGTAGCAAATACTAAGAACGGACCGACGAAGCAGAATTCGCTCGCGGTTGCCGCGGTGCTGGCCCTCGCGGTGAGCGGAATTAGCGTACCGATGGCGCCGACCAGCGATAAGCCATCGGACTCGCCAAAAGCCTCTGAATCTGCGTCGGCCTCTGAATCTGCGTCGGCCTCGGCAAAACCTTCGGAATCTACTGCGGAGGAAAAGCCGAGCTACCCGGTACTCACCGAAGAACAGCTGCAGCGCGTGCTCAGCGACGTGGAGAAGCAGATCGGCAAGGCCGACGAGAAGAACACCAAGAAGGATTTGGACTCGCGCGCCTCCGGTGCCTTTAAGGACCTGCGCACCAAGCGTTACGACATCCTCAACGACAAGATCAAGATCGCTAAGCCACTGGCGCTGAAGACCTCGGTCATTCGTTCGGCCGCGGTGCCTAATAGCTCCGAGGCGAAGTTCCCGCGCGTGATCACCGTGGTGACCGCGAAGGATTCCGATCCGGCCACCTTGCCAATCGCGTTGACCCTGCAACAGAACAGTGCCCGGGATAACTACAAGCTCACCTTCGCGGCGCAGATGCTGCCGAACTCAACCTTCCCCGGGATTGCGGTCGGTGACCCATCGGTGACGCAGCTCGACGCCAATGCCGAGGGGCTGAAGGTGAAGCCAAAAGACGCGCTGACGCAGCTGGCCGACGTGCTGACCAACGAAAAGTCCAAGCGCAAGGACAACTTCGCGGAATCCGAATTTATTAAGGCGATCCACTCCGGGCAGAAGGCCGAGCAGAAGGATGCCAAGGAGGCGAAGGTGAAGTACTCGCGCACGGTCACCGATAAGGACACCCAAGTGGTTTCCACTCCTGATGGCGGGGCGATCGTCACCGGTCGACTGAACCAGAAGGCAGTCTTTGAACGCACCGAGGATGCCGACCCATTGGAGAGCGCCGACGAGCTGACCAAGAAGCTGCTTGGATCGAGCACCTCAAACGGTAACGTAGAGATCACGTACGCCGAACCGGTGATGATGTACATCCCCGCATCCGGTAACGACGACAAGATTCAGCTGGTCGCCAGCGAGGTTTCGTTGCTGAGCGTCAAGCAGGTGGAGGAAAACTAATGACTGAACCACATATCCCTTCCGCGCGCGGAGCCATCGACCTCGGCGCGCTGGCAAGTTCCGGGCCACAGGCCACCGAGTCAGATAGCGCGGCTGCGACAGTTGCCAGCTGGACGATGAACCTTGATGAGGCCGCGTTCCAGCCGTTTGTTGCCCTGTCTCAGCGGGTTCCGGCGATCGTCTCCCTGGGCTCGCCGCGCGTGCAGGTTTCGGTCGATCTTGATGCTGCGCTCAAAACCCTCGTCGATCGCCGTGCCGGCAAGATGGTGCTCGGTGTGGTCGACGCGGAGAAGTACCCAAATATCGCTAAGGCCTTCAACGCCGAGCAGATCCCGATGGTGATCGCGCTGGTCAACGGGCAGCCGGTGCCTTTGTTCCAAGGTCCGGCAGCTGCCGAACAGATCGACCAGGTGCTCAACCAGCTGGCCGAACTGGCGACGCAGCAGGGGCTTGGCGGGAGCGTTCCGGCGTTCTCCGGTGACAGCGGCGAAGCAGAACTGCCGCCGTTGCATCAGAAGGCGGTGGATGCGATCGACGCCGGTGATTATGCGGCCGCGGAGGCCGCATACCTCGAAGCTTTGGCCGAAAAGCCTAATGATCACGACGCGCAGGTGGGCGTGTATCAGGTGCGTTTGCTTTCGCGTACGGCAAATCTTGATTTGAACGATTCGCGCGCCGCGGCGGCAGCGAACCCCGATGATCTTGACATGCAGCTCAACGTTGCCGACCTGGATTTGGTCGGCGGGCATGTGGAAGACGCCTTCGCGCGGTTGGTTACGTTGATTTCCCGACTGGCCGATGAGGACCGTGAGCGTGTGCGTCGTCGGTTGATTGAACTGTATGCGGTGATCGGCAACGCCGATCCGCGCGTGGCAGCTTCGCGCCAGAAATTATCTCGCGTGCTCTTCTAACCCGTGCAGCTTTACCCGTCGTAGAGGCGACCGGCCACATTTTTAGCTGATGTGGCCGGTCGCCTTTTTTGCGCCCTGACGTGGCATCCCCATCGATTGGGCTCCGCCCTAGCAGAGCGCTGGGCTTCGAGATTAACTCCAAAGGATGATGCGAGTTGACTTGGGCGATTGATAGTCTCGAAACATGAATAGCATGGCGCTCGAAATTAGAAATCTTGCCAAGCAGTTTGGCGACAAGGTGGCGGTGAATAACGTCAGCCTTCAGGTGCCCACCGGATCCTTTTACGGACTGGTCGGACCCAATGGGGCGGGTAAAACCACGATGTTATCGATGGCCACCGGGTTGCTACGCCCGGACCAGGGAAGTGCACTAGTCAACGGCGTAGATATCTGGGCCGCTCCACACGAGGCCAAGGCTACGCTAGGCGTACTTGCCGATGGGGTACGTCAGTTTGACCGGCTGACCGGACGGCAGCTGGTGACCTATGCCGGACTGCTGCGCGGCATGGATCGCGAGGAAGTGGCCACGCGCACCGAAGATTTGCTACGCGTGATGGACCTCGGCGAGGACGGCGACAAGCTCGTCGTAGATTACTCCGCAGGTATGACGAAGAAGATTTCCCTGGCGACCGCGATGATTCACTCACCGAAGCTGCTGGTGCTCGATGAGCCTTTCGAGGCGGTGGACCCGGTGTCGGCGGCGAATATCCGCGACATCCTCAATGACTATGTGTCCTTTGGCGGCACCGTGATCGTCTCCAGCCACGTGATGGACCTGGTGCAGCGGATGTGCTCGCACGTGGCGGTCATCGACGGCGGCATGCTTAAAGCCTCCGGATCGGTGGACGAGGTACGCGACGGCATGAGCCTCGAAGATCGCTTTGTGGATCTGGTCGGCGGGCGCGGAACCAGCGAAGGGCTGTCATGGTTGCGCACCTCCTAAGGCTGAAGTTACGGCTGCTAGGCAACGGGTTTAAACGAAGCCCCTGGCAACTGGTGGGCGTGATCATCGGTGGGCTCTACGCGCTAGGGATCGTGGTGATGCTTTCGCTGGCCGGCTGGTTTACCGCCGACCAAAGTGATCTGCGCGGCTGGGTAGCTATTCTGGCCGGATCGGTGATCGTGCTGGGCTGGGCGGTGATTCCGCCGTTGATTACCGGTGTGGATCTAACCCTTGAACCACAGCGCTTTGTGCACTTTGGGATCGAAGAAAAGACATTGGCGCGCGGGCTGATCCTGGCCGGGTTCATCTCCATCCCGGCGGCGTTGACGCTGCTCGCCGCCCTAGGGTTCTCCACGATCTGGCGGCTTGACCCGGCGGTGTTCGTGGTCGGGCTGCTCTGTGCGGTGGGTACCTGGCTGATGGCAATGTTCGCCTGTCAGTACCTGACGATCGTGGCCACCGCGCTGCGTGCCAAGCGACGCTTCCGCGAATTGTCCTTTGCCTTGTTGTTCCTATTGCTGGTTGGCCTGGGGCCGATCTTCAGTACCATCGGCTCAAACGCGGAATCTATCTTTGAAGTGTTGGTGCCGATTTCCGCGGTGCTCGGCTACACCCCCTTGGGTGCTTTTGCTGCGGTGCCCGGCGCGTTGGCTGCCGGGGAGATGGGCATGACTGCGATGTATGCCGGCCTAGCTCTGGTGTACCTGATCGGACTGTACTTCTTGCTCACCCGGGCTACCGGTAAGGCGACGGTGACTCCTCCTGCGGCGCAGCGTGCGTCGAGCGCCAAAGGCTTGGGCTTCTTCAAACTCACCCCGGCTACACCCGCCGGTGCGGTGGCCGCTCGCGCCCTGACCTATTGGTTCAAGGACCCGCGCTACGCACTGAGTGTGATCATGGTGCCGATGTTGCCGGTGATCTTCTACTTTGCCGGTGGATCTACCGGTAGCTACACGATGATGCTGTTGTTGGGACCGATGATCGGCATCCTGATGGGGTTTGCGATCTCCGCCGATGTGTCTTATGACAACACCGCCTTTGCGTTGCATGTGCTCACCGGCGTCTCGGGCAAGGCCGATCGTTTGGGACGCGTGATGGCCTGCTTCGTGCTGGTGATCGTGCCGCTGATTTTGGCCGCGGTACTTCCTGCCGCGCTGACCGGTCAGCCGTGGCGCATCCCCGGAGACTTGGGGCTGTCGCTCGGCGCATTCTTGATTGCGCTGGGTGTTTCCTCGATCGCCTCGGCCCGCTACACCTACGCGGTACCGCTGCCGGGAGATAACCCGATGAAAACTCCACCGGGAAGTGGAGCGCGTGTGGCGGTGACTCAGCTTGCGACCTTCGGCATCATGGGTGTGCTGCTGATTCCGACGCTGATTCCGTACATCACCGGTTGGGTGATGCACTCGTCGTTGGCCGGATACATTAGCTTGGCCGTAGGGCTGATTACCGGTTCGCTGATGCTGTTCTTTGGCATCCGGATTGGTGGCAGGACTATGGATCAACGTGCGCCTGAGCTGATGCAGTCGGTCATGATCAACCGCTAGAGGTACCCAGCGACTACGCCCGCAGCGCTCGGACCGGAGAAATCTGGTTCGAGGGCTGCGGGCGTTGTCGCGTTTTAGGGGGCGTTTCGACTGAGTCGTTTCGAGTGGGGTCCGACGCGGTATTGCCCTCGCTGACCGGCGGGGTCAATCCCAGTAAGTATTACGCCGCGGTAACTGTTCCGGGTCAATATGCTTCGGCAAAATCACGTGCGGTAGCCCGTCAACCACCACAATCTTGATCCGACCCGAATCAGCATCCATATGCGCACCCCGGCACAGGCCACTCAAATTGATCAACTTCGTTTCGCCGCCCATCCACCACGGATCAATATGATGGAACTCAATCTTCTCCGGTGGCTCGGTACAACCAGGCACAATACACCCATGATCACGCGCGAGCACCGCGCGTTTGAGTTTCTCCGGCACCAACCGTTGAGCTCGACCATAATCGAGCAGTTCACTCTTCGAATTGAACACTGCCGGGATGATATCTGCTTCGCATAACAACCGTCTCAAATCCCCGGGCGGAAGTTTCACCCCGTGGGCGGTGCGGGCATCTCCGGAGGCGAGGTCCTGCAAATTTTCGAGCTTCAAATGCACCAGGACTTCAGGTCTGATCCGTTGGCTACCACCCCCGGTCGTGGGGATTGTGGTGAGGATGTCCATCAACGCGTTGAGCGCTCGTTCGGGGACCGTAGCTGGGCGTTCCATGGTTTCTGGTTCCCAGATTGCTTCCTCCTGTGCCCCTTCGGGTAAGAAATCCAGGATGCTGGGTTCTACTGTGGGTTCTGCTGGGGTTGTCTGCTCTGGTGCTTCGTCTTGTGGTTCTGGTGTGGTGGTTGGCTCAGCAGCAGCAGCGGGTGCGGGTTCGGCAATAGCTTGCTCAGTGGAGGAAGAGTCCGTAGCACTAGCCGACTCATCAACCGGGCCGGCCTGGGGAGGCCGGTTGACCCGAGCCTGCGC
>NZ_NRGT01000070.1:0-5520 GCF_002332285.1 Glutamicibacter sp. BW77
GGAAACCACCACTCCTTTTAAAGCTTAGAAACCTAGACGGCCTCGCCGCGCGCAGTGCGCAGCTGGGTCAGACGGTCACCTAAGATTTTCTCAAGTTCTTCTACGCTACGACGTTCCAGCAGCATGTCCCAGTGGGTACGTACTGGCTTCTCGTTTGTTGCTTCAGGGGCCTTAGCTTCGCCGTGGACGAGCTTCGCCTCCTTGCCGTTCTTGGTGAGCCAAGTAGCAGGGATTTCGGCTTCGGCTGCAAAGACGATGAATATACGTTCACCCTCTTCGGTACGGTACTCCACACGCTGACGGGCAGCCGGCTCCACACCTGCCTCAGATTCCATGCTCTGTGCACCCAGGCGCATGCCTCGTAGGCTGCGATCGCTCATGTTTTCCCTCCGCGATGTTAAAAAGAATTCGCTACAAACGTATCAACGATTGATGGCACAAGATAATTCCCAAGGAATAATTTGGACACCAAAACATCCATTATACGCGTCAATGGCGGGGTACGTCATGCGCACCCCGCCATCGAGCTGATGTGTTTCACCCTAAAGAGTGGAAATTAGATTCCCGAACCACTTTGTGGTGGCTGAACCGAACCGGTAGCTGGGTTTTCGGTGTTGCTAAAAGCACTACCGATTCCCTTAAGCGCTTCGGTCAGTTCACTTGGAATGACCCATAGGGTGTTGCTTGTACCCTCGGCCAGCTTAGGCAAGGTCTGCAGGTACTGGTAAGCAAGCAATTCAGAATCCGGCTTACCGGCGTGAATTGCATCAAAGACCTTCTGGATCGCTTGAGCTTCACCATCAGCGCGCAAGATCGATGCCTGAGCATCACCTTCGGCCTTCAAGATGGAGGACTGGCGTGCGCCTTCTGCGGTCAGGATCGAGGACTGCTTAACGCCTTCTGCGGTCAAGATCGCCGCACGGCGATCTCGGTCGGCACGCATTTGCTTCTCCATTGAATCCTGAATCGAGACCGGAGGATCGATAGCCTTGAGCTCGACGCGTGAAACACGAATGCCCCACTTGCCGGTAGCCTCGTCCAATACTCCGCGAAGCTGACCGTTGATCTGGTCGCGACTGGTCAGAGCCTGTTCCAAGTTCAAACCACCGACGACGTTACGAAGCGTAGTGGTGGTCAGCTGCTCGACTGCCTGAATGTAGTTAGCAATTTCGTAGGTCGCTGCGCGTGCTTCGGTGATCTGGAAGTAAATCACGGTATCGATCGAAACCACGAGGTTATCTTCGGTAATCACCGGCTGTGGCGGGAAAGAAACAACCTGCTCACGAAGATCGAGAAGTGGCAAAAGTCGATCCACAAATGGGATGAGGATCGTAAGCCCTGGGTTTAGGGTCTTATTGTACTTGCCGAGGCGCTCCACAATGCCGGCTCGTGCTTGTGGCACGATTCGAACACTGCGCAACAGTACGACGATCACGAAGATCGCCAGAACGACAAGTACGATGGTCAGGCCAAAGCCGTTTTCCATGGTGTGTACTCTCTTTCCATGTGCGTAGTAATGAGGTAAAAAGTCTTTGAAACTACTTGGACTCTGTAGGCGGCGCTGGATTCAAATATGCGGTAGCCCCTTGAATGCGGCTAACCACCGCGTAGGAACCTGGCAACATCGTCGCAGCATTAGCTTCAGCACGGGCGGTCCAGATTTCACCGGCGATCTTGGCGGAACCAGACAGGCGTGAGGTGGGCTCCAGAATCAGCGCGTCGTGGCCGATAAGCCGTTCAATATTCGTCCTAAATCCTTCGGGCGATTTTTTTAGATGTTTAATGGCGATAGGCCGGACTAAGAAAATCATCAGAAGCGACAGCAGGCAAAAAATAACTACCTGTAGCCAAACGGGGCCGTCAAGTAATGCGACGGCGACTCCGCCTAGCGAACCAACACCGAGCATGATGAAGTACAGATCTAACGAAATCATCTCAATGATGGCCAACAGCAGAAATAGCGCGAGCCAAATGACCCACGCGTTGCTGACAATCCATTCTGCCGTTGTCATGGCATCCACCTCTGTTCAAATGAGCAAGGGCCAATTGCGAGTGGCCTTTTCTCTATTCTGCCGTAAGGCGTGAATAAAAGCGGTAGTCATTTTGGGGTATTTTCTAGCCCTTACGGACGAATGTATGTACGCCAAAGGATGCGTTGACACTTTGCGCCCCGAGGGATTCGGTTTTGGCGCGCAAGGTTTCGGGGGAGAGGTGGTGCCCTGCCGGACCCATGAATACAAGATTGAACAAGTCGTTGGTGCTCAGTTCCATCGGGTACTTCAACTGACGGCTGTGCTGGTGCAGAAGGCTATGAGCCGCAAATTTTTCGATCAACGAGGATTCTTTGTTCTCCGCGATGCCGAGCATGTCCAGCGGTTCACGGACCTCTTGGAGATGATCGGCTGCCGCGGTGACAACTATGCAGACACCATTAGCCCGTAAGACGCGATGAAACTCCTCCGGGTTATGCGGTGCAAAGCAGTTGAGCACTACATCGCGGGAATTATTGGCCGACGGTAGCCGGCGCCAAACGTCCCATACCATTGCAAGCGTATGGGGAACCTTAGCGGCTCGTCGCATGGCGTAGCGTGAAATATCTAGGGCGAGTGCATCAACTTTGGATCCGGGCAGGGACTCGATGATCTCATTCAGGTAGTAACCGGTGCCGGCTCCTGCGTCCAATAGGTCTAGTGAATCTTCTGGGTGATGCCCGCTGATAGATTCACTGAGCAATTCAGCCAGTGGTTCGTAATGCCCGGCGTTTTGGAATTCTTCGCGGGCGAGAACCATTGGTCCGGTATCTTCGAGGAAATTTGTTCCACGTCCGGTGAGGAAATTGAAATATCCCTGTTTAGCTGCGTCAAAGCGGTGTCCCTCAGGGCAACTCAGACTACGCCGCGGCTGCGTGGTGAGGCCGAGGTTCTGTTCGCAGACAGGGCATTGAGCCGTAGTGCTAATGTCCATTAGAAGTTCAGCTCCTCTCGGGCTTGTGCAATCTCAAGACCCGGGTAGCGATATAACTCGTCCTGCCCAATCAGCGACCGAGTAATGGCTTTGTCGATATAGACGGTGCCAGCAAGATGGTCGGTTTCGTGTTGCACGATGCGAGCTTGCCAGCCAGAAAACTCTTGGCTGAGTTTGTTTCCCTCACGGTCTTCGAAGTCGGCGGCGATATCTGCCGGACGGATCACGACAGCTTGGAAGTTATCGAAGGACAAGCATCCTTCATAGAAAGTCGCCTGTCGATCGCTGACGGCACGATAGGTGGGATTGAAGATTTCTAGGTACTCTAACGGTGCTCGTTCGCGTAGCTGCGCTGTTTCTGGATCGGTGGGATACAGATCCTCCAAAACAGCGATCTTTAGCGGAATCCCAATCTGTGGTGCCGCAAGCCCGACACCAGGAGCCGCGTACATGGTGGCTCGCATGACATCCAACAGTTCTTCAAGTAGTTCTTTGGGTAGCTGATCTGTATAGCGTTGTGCTTGCTGTCGAAGCACTGGATGACCCAGCTGGACGATCGGCACAACCTGATCCTCGGCCTGGGACAGAATGGTCACTACTAGGTCGGTCAGATCCTCGGAGGTTAGCTGCTGAGGTGAATTCACTTCATAATCCGATCAGTTGTATTCAAGGTGTTTGCTAACTGCGCCAACCTAGATTTCAGCCGTGCGCGCTCTGTGTCATGTAATTGGTGCCCAAGAAATTCCAGCCGGTCTTGGGTGTATAAGTGAATTTCGATGTCCTTGTCATAGAAAACATCTATGAGGTTGGCGAATCGGCGTTCCTCGTCCATCGGCATGTGCTCGCTGGAGGGTACGGAAGTTATATGCCAGCAATTGAAACGAGACGCTAGCTCAAGGTAATCAGCGGTATTGCGTCGTGTACGGCAAAGCTGGCTAAATGATATTTCAATGCTCGTTCCGGTTAGCCGGACAGGGCCTATATGGTCATAGCCAACGGGGAGCTGCTCAGTGAAGTCAGTTTCATCAATGGGGGAGTATCCGGGGTTTAGCGTGCCCGAACGGTAGCCACTGAGTCGCATTTGTTCTGGCGTCTCCAGCATGCGGTAATCAACCGCAGCGTCGAGTTCAAATACTTCGAAGGACGATCGAATTTTCGCAATGGTTGGCTCGATCAGATGATGGAAATATTCGTCATCCAGTAATTTTTCTGGGGCATAATTTGACGTCGTGATGATGAAGATTCCAGCCTCTTCGCAGTAGTTCACCATCTTAGCCATAAACATTGCGTCCCCTGGTTCGACGCAGTGGAACTCATCAAAGAACAGAACCTTCAAACCCTGCAGTTCGCGCTGGAGGCCTTCGGTAAATACCGAACCCGAGCTTTGGTCACTCCTACGTTTGCTTGGATTATTGATCGTTTGAAAGAACTCATGAAAATGAAAACGTGCCGTCGACTTCTGATCTAAATCCGCGCAGATGGCATCTATAAGCATGGATTTTCCGCGGCCTGGCGGACCATAAATATACGTTCCACGCTGCTCTTGTTCACTGAGGTGTGCAAGATTTCGGGTCAGTAAGCCTATGAGGTCGTTCTGGCGATCATCGAGAATAAGCCCTTGTCCCTGAAGGTGGGAAACTACTCGGCGCCTACGCTTTGCGGCGCCACGGGCGCGCAACAGTCCAGAGGGCAATAGTGGTGAAGGCATATACAAATCTTCCCACTAGCCGGACTGACTGCCAATTTACTTGGCTGTACGCAGCGTAAATTGCTACATGATTTCGATGCCAACGGCCTGAGAAAGAATCGAAATCACGCTAACAACACACAGATAGACCGAGAATAATATAAGTTGAATTATCAAGCATTATAGGGGGAGTAGTACTAATCTCACCAACACATGCGCACTTGGTATTGGCAACTTCTGATCTTTACTATCGCTTTGGGGCTAAGCGTGTCCATAATGGTTGCACCGAGGGCTGTAAGTGCAGCGAGGCGTTGGGAGCACTGAGTCCGAATTATCGCTGAGCCAGAGGAGTCGAGGAAGATGACCAGTGAATATGCTGGATCGCCAACACGTGAAGAAATCATCTCCAATGATTTACTGGACATGTCAATGACGATTCTCAAGACCCTGTCAGATCCCGCTCGGCTGCAAATGTTGTGGGCGCTAAGCAAAGCCGAGCATTCATTGTCTGAGCTTGCGCAATATGTTGGGGTCAGCCCAACGGTCGCTGGACAGCTGCTCGCCAGGCTCAGGACGACTGGCGTTCTGCAAACACGCAAATCTGGTCGTCATGTAATTTACTCGATGCAAGACGAGCGCCTCAAGCAGTTCATTGGCCAAGTGCTAGATTTTGCCGAGTATCGCCTTGCCGTCAGCAACCAGGATGAGCCTGTGAGCCAGATTCGCAGCAGCTAGATGTCAGTGCGTGCAGTTCTGATTACTAGATGTCAGTGCGTGCAGTTCTGATTATTGGCCAACTTCTGCCACTTTCAGCCAGCTTGATATTGAGCCGATAATCTACATTATGTCAAGTAGAAAAGACTCTATTT
>NZ_NRGT01000071.1:0-40951 GCF_002332285.1 Glutamicibacter sp. BW77
GGTGTCTTGAGACATCACAGGATTAAATGGCTCTGCATCAATGACCTTTTTGACATCTTCGCCGGCCTTGACGAAGCACTGGTCATCAAATTCCAGGTTCTTGACCGAGGCGTTGAGTACCTCTTGGGAGCATTCACGAAGTACCGAGTAGTACCAGTAGTGGGCGGCCGGCCACTTATCTCCCGCACCGACCGATACCGGATCAATTCCCGCTGCTTTCAGCTTTTTGACCGCGTCCATCCATTCATCCATGGTCTGTGGTGGGTTAGAAATTCCCGCTTCTTTGAACAGTGCCTTGTTGTACCAGAATCCGGCCAGGCCCACCGAGTATGGCAGCGCGTAGGTTTTCCCGTCGACCTGCCAGCCGGCAATGTTTCCACCAATCATGGAAATCTCGTCCGTGGCCAGCTCGCTGAGGTCACGGGTTAGGCCTGCTTCAACGTGGCCCGCCAGCTCACCGCCGGCGCGTTCCATGTAGACGTCCGGAGCATCACCACTTTGGAATGCCGCATCGAGCTTGGTGAGCATGTCTTCGTGCTGCATCGCGCTGACCTCGACGGTTACTCCCTCATGGGCGGCTTCGAAATCGTCGGCTACCTTCTCGTAGTAGGCCTTGCCTTCACCATTATTGGAGTTGTGCCACCAGGTGATGGTCTTGTCTTCACCGGCAGCAGCGGCGTCGTTGGTTCCCCCTCCGCCCGAACAACCGCTGGCCAACAGTGCGGTGCTGGCGAGCAACGCAAGAATTCCTAATCCTCTTTTTCCAAGATCCATAGTGGACTCCTCAAGTGTGTTGGGCGACCCGCTCCATGCGGTGCCGGACGGTCTGGCTCACCCAAGAATGTCACCGTGACGCAAGTCATGTCAATCGTTTTCGATAACGTTTTCGAAAACGATGTCGAAATATAAGTTTTTATAACTCCAGACCGAGTTTCCTAGTGGGAATCGCGCCTTAGCGTGAGGTAGCGTAGGCCGAGTGATAACCCCATCGGCTGAAGTCTCCGGCATCCCTGAACAATCGCCTGGCTCTGCCCTGTCTCAAAGTACAACGAACCGCGTGACCATTAATGATGTTGCGCAGGCGGCCGGGGTCTCTGTCTCCACCGTGTCTAAAGTAGTCAACGCACGTTATGGCGTAGCACCGAGCACCATGGAGCGTGTTCTGCAGGTCATTTCCGAGCTGGGCTATGAAACTTCTCTTGTTGCTTCGTCTTTGCGCAGCAGTCGAACTAACATCATCGGGATCTTGGTCGCCGAATTTGAGCCATTCGCATTGGAATTACTCAACGGAATTTCGGCAACACTTCGCGGCACCCAGTACGACCTCATGGCCTACGCTGGCAACCTCGCTCCGGGCGGCCGAGCCGGCTGGGAACACCGCTCACTATCCCGACTCGGCGGGACGCTCATCGACGGCGCCATTATCGTCACGCCCACCGTCGAGATCCCACATAGTTCGGTTCCGGTGATCGCTATTGACCCACACGCCGGCACGAGTGGTCCGGCGGCCATCGATGTAGATAACTTCGGCGGAGCCAAAACTGCGACCGAGCATCTGATCTCCCTTGGACACCGGCGCATTGGTCATATCAAGGGACGTTCAGACCTTAAATCTGCACACTTGCGCGAGTCCGGATACCGCCAAGCACTACAGGATGCGGGAATATCCTATGACCCACAACTGGTCCATGACGGCGACTATCAACGAGATCTGGCGGCAATAGCCGCCACCGATTTATTGACGCTTCCGCAACCGCCCACCGCAATCTTTGCCGCCAATGACCTCTCGGCACTTTCGGCTATTGAAACGGCCAAAAGCCTGGGACTAAATGTTCCCAATGATTTATCGGTCATCGGTTTTGACGACATTCCCGAGGCAGCCCAATCAAAGCCCACACTGAGCACGGTACGTCAGCCTATGCATGAGATGGGAGCCACCGCGGTGACCCTACTGTTGAGCATGTTGGCCGGCGAAGAAGTCACGCAACCAGCGCAGATGCCCGCATCCCTGATCCCACGCGAGTCGACGGCCACTGCGCCACAACCCTAAACTCGATATTAAACGTCTGGCCTCGTCCTAAGCTGGTGAGCTTCGGACGAGGCCAGATGATTAGTAGGCTCTAGAGCCCCAACTCGGTCTTCCCATAGGCGAACAGGTAAGGCACGCCAGCTTCGGCTTCGATACGTTCTTTCGCGCCGGTGTCACGGTCAACGATTACCGCGACGGCAATGACGTTTCCGCCGGCTTTGCGTACACCCTCAACGGCGGTCAATGCGGATCCGCCGGTGGTTGAAGTATCTTCCAGCACGATCACGTCCTGACCATCAACGCTGGGACCTTCAACCTGACGGCCCATGCCGTAGGACTTCTGTGCCTTGCGCACCACGAACGCGTCGAGTTTACGTCCCTGATTGCGTGCGGTATGCATGATGGCGGTTCCTACCGGATCCGCTCCCATGGTCAAGCCACCGACGTTGGTGAATTCAAGCTTTGCCTCGTCGAGCAGGTCTAACATCACCTCGCCAATCAGCCCGGAAGCTTCCTGTTGCAAGGAGACCCGACGCAGATCGATGTAGTAGTCCGCTTCCTTCCCGGAAGACAGAGTCACCTTGCCACGTACGATGGCAAGTTCTTGGATCAGTTCTTTTAGTCGCTCACGGGCGCTGGTTTCGCTCATGGACATAATTCTAGTCGCCTGCGCATGCCGGGCGTCGCAATCGACATCCCATGTGACGCTTCCTCCAGCACACTATCCTCAGCCGTCCCCGCGTGATGGGTCGCCGCGGCATAGCTGAGTCATCTCGGCGCTTTTTCTAACGCCAGACCTAGACACAGGCTGATTTCGGTGAACCGTAATTGAGTTGGCGTAACTGAGTAAAAATAGCCCCTAGCCCCAGCGGGAACTCCCGGATAAGGTGGGATCATGAACGCGACTCGCCCCTTGGGTTTCTGGTTGAAATTGGTAGATTCGCTGATTGACGAGCAGTTTGCAGCGACCTTAGAAGAACACGGCGTCACCCGCCGACAGTGGCAGGTGCTAAACCTGTTGGAGCAAAACCCGGCGTCTGAAGCCAAACTTATTTCTGGCCTTTCTCCGTTTTTTGCCTCGCCGGATGAGCCTCAAAACGTCACCGAGCATTTGGCAGAATTGGTTGAATCCGGCTGGATTTCACACCTAGACGGTGAATACACAATTACCGAACGCGGTCACGTTTCACTGGTGAAGCTCAGCGAACTAGTGGACCGGATCCGCTCACAGTTCGGTGAAGGACTAACCGAAGAGGAATATGCCACGACCGTGAGCTCGCTGGAGCAGATGGCGCGGAACTTTGGCTGGAGCGACGCCGAAACCGATTAATGGTGAATCGCCAAATGTTGAATACAGATTAACTTTCTGTTCCGACTCCGATTAAAAGCCCAAGCTCCTTGTTCTCTTGCCTAGGATGGTAGGCATGCGTGAACTGCAAGCAGAGATCATTGAAGAACTAGGCGTCATGCCTGAAATCATTCCTACACAGGAGATCACCCGCCGTGTGGGATTCCTGAAGGACTATCTAGCCGCGACGCGGGCCAAGGGCTTCGTACTGGGTATTTCTGGGGGAATCGATTCCACCCTGGCTGGTCGCTTGGCGCAATTAGCCGTCCAGGAAATTCGTGAGGCCGGCGGAGAAGCACGCTTTATTGCGGTTCGGTTGCCTCATGGGGTGCAAAGCGATGCCGATGATGCGATGAAAGCTATGGCTTTTGTCGCCGCGGATGAAGAATTTGAAGTCAACATCGAAAAGCCGGTCAGTGCCTTGGATGTGGCATTAGACGATGCCGGGCACCCTCGCCTGACCGATTTCAATCGGGGTAACGCCAAGGCCCGGATGCGCATGATTGTCCAGTATGCCTTAGCCGGCGACCGCCGCTTCTTGGTGCTCGGAACCGACCATGCCGCCGAATCCGTGACCGGATTTTTCACTAAATTTGGTGATGGTGGAGCAGACTTGCTGCCGCTAGCCGGGCTAAACAAACGTCAAAATCAGGCATTGTTGCGTCAGTTGGACGCTCCCGAATTGCTCTGGGCTAAGGAGCCAACGGCTGACCTATTAGGTGGGCAACCTTTACGTAGTGATGAAGACGAGCTCGGGCTGACGTACGCCAATATTGACGACTATCTTGAAGGTCGGGAGGTAGATTCCGCGGTGGCCGAAGTCATCGAGTCCCGTTTCCTGGGTTCGCGCCACAAACGCGCCGTTCCAGCTACCTACCGCGATACCTGGTGGCAGTCTTAGCCGGTTACAGTCCGCTGGTAATAGCTCGCAACGCCTGAATATGCTCGGTGAGGCTGGAACGCCCGTGCGCAGAAAGTTTAACCCAAGTGCGCGGGCGTTTACCGACAAAACCTTTGCGGACTTTGAGGTAACTTTTTTCTTCAAGGCCCGTGATATGCCGGGAAAGGACCGAGTCGGAGACTCCGAGAGTCTCCCGCAGAGTCTTAAAATCGATTTCTTCTACTCCCTGCAGTGCAGCCATCAAGGACAGTCGCACAGGGTTAGTGAAGTCATCGTTCATCTGGGTGCGTGGGTGCTCGCTCATCGTTTCATCATCCAAACACCGCCGAGAAGCAACGGCAGCGCCACCGCCAGTCCGAGCAATACGACCAGAAATGCAGCCATCGGCGTGGTGATCAGGGTAAGCGTCACTGCGTAAATACCGAGGCTGGCAAAGAGGCTTAGCAAGTATGCCTTACTCATTCCGCGAGGAAGCACACTACGGACCTTGAGATAGCCAAAGCTCAAAGCGAAGATTGCCAGTATGGCCGCTCCGACAAGTATAAAAAATGCGGTCAGGCTACGTTCCGGGTGATACACGTGAAGCAACCCGTGCATCACGCCGAGCACTAGCCCGAGGGATACACAAAGCATTCCTAATTGCTTGGCACCTCGTTTGGCCACCGGGGTCATCTCACGTTGCGCATTTTCGAAAGCGGCTAGTTGTTCCGCCGCGCTGAGTTCTGGTTCGCGGTTCATGCCAGAGCCTTACGATTTTGCTTCTGCTGCTGAACGTAGGCGCTAATTGAAGCTCCAATGGCTGCGAACCCTGACATTCCCGCAATAACCAACGCCGGAGCTTCAGTGGCCATTCCGGACACTGCCATGAACAGGCATCCGAGGGTCATGACGGACCATAGTGCGACGAACCAAAATTTCTTTGAAACAAACATTGTCTTCTCCGTTGTTGGTGGGGCTTGTGCTCTAAGACTAACAAGTACTTTCCATATTGGAAAGTACTTTCACGAAAATCTTTCTGAAGCCCCACCAACTAGCCAAGCCAGCACCACATTTATGGGTTAGACGAAGGCGCTCACCCCGGTCAACGCTCGTCCGACAATCAATGAATTGATCTCGTAAGTTCCTTCGTAGGTATGGATAATTTCAACATCGCAGAAGACTTTAGCCATCTCATAGTCGGTCACAACGCCGTTGCCGCCCAGCAATGCCCGTCCCAGGGAAGCCGACCGTCGAGCCAGCCGCGTAGCAGTCGACTTCGCCAACGCGGCATCAACCATTTCTAGCTCACCGCGTTCTTGCTTGCGCGCAACATCCACCATCATCGACAGGCAAGCCGTAGCGTTGCCCGCTATCTCGGCCAAAGGTTCTTGCACCAGTTGAAAAGCAGCAATGGGTTGCCCGAATTGCTGACGTTCCTTCGCGTAGGCGGTACAAATATCCAAAGTTGCTAACATCGCTCCGACCGCTTGCCACCCGACCCATGCACGGGATTGCATTAGCAAGGCGTTAGCCGAGGCGAAGTCGACAGCACCAGGAAGCTTGTTTTCTAAAGGAACCCGTACGTTATCCATGACAATGTCGGCATTCTGCATAATGCGCAGGCCAATCTTGTTCTCAATTTTTGTAGCGCTATAACCGGGACGGTCACTCTCTACGAGAAATGCCCCAACCGCACCACTGTCAGGGCATTTTGCCCAGATTAACGCGAAATCGGCAAGAGTTCCCATGCCGATCCAACGCTTGGCGCCGTTGAGCACATACTCCTCACCTTCACGGGTCACCGTGGTGTGAATGCCACCGGCGATATCCGAGCCATGGTCAGGCTCGGTCAAGGCGAAGGCGCCAAAAGCTTGAAATTTGGTAAGTTTCGGGAGCCAGAGTTCACGTTGTTCGGCAGATCCGAGAGCGTCGATCATACCCACCACCAGCTCGTTGTGAATACCAACAATCGATGACAGTGAAACGTCTGCACGCGCGATTTCCGCATGAAGCAGCCCGCGCAAAAGATGCGAGGAGCCGTCTAGCTGGAGCCCGGCTAGCCCTTGACCAGCTAACCCTTGGACAAGTTCTGCAGGAAATTCCTCGCGATTCCAGAATTCAATCGACTGCCGGCGAATATGTTCCTGTAGGAATTCACGCACCTGATCTAGTCGTTTTTGATCGGCCTCGTGTAGTTGGTGTGCCACACCCAATAGGTCCATCAGTTTTCTCCTTCCAAACCCTTGGAAGTCCAAGTATATTGTTGGACTAAGACTTCTTCAGGGGGTAAATGTTGAATTCTCCGTTGCCACGCGACCCGATTGCCGAGGCCCGAGAACAGTGGGTTTCCCATGGCTGGGCTTCCGAAGCTGATGCCATGGCGGCGATCACCGCGGTAATGCGCACCGCGTCGATCTATTTGCAGCGAGCCGATGCGATCCTCAAACCGCATGGGCTCACCTTTGCGCGCTTTGAGGTTCTTGCCTTACTTGGGTTTTCCAAGCGTGGTTCGCTTCCCATGAGTCGCGCCAGCGAACTACTTCAGGTTCATGCAACTAGCCTGACCAATTCCGTAGATCGCCTTGAAGCCACCGGCTTAGTGCAACGCATTGCACATCCCACCGATGGGCGAACCCGGCTTTTAGAGCTAAACCCTCAAGGCTTAGAAGTGCTCAACGCAGCACGGGAGGACCTTAACAAGATGCTCTTCGCCCAAAGCAACTTGGCCCCTAAAGACGCGACGGAACTTTTCGAAATTCTCTCGCGCTTCCGTCGCGCCTCCTGTGATTTTTTATAATGACCCGTCGCGGATCGCATTGATAACACCCGAGAAATCCGTGCCAGCATTGCCCTCGTCACTGAATTTCCGGTAGAGGGCCGCCGCGAGGCTCCCGAGTTTGGCATCGGTCTGAGTATTATCTAAAGCGCTGGATGCTAACCCAAGATCCTTGGCCATCAAGGCTGCGGCAAACCCTGGCTGATAGTCACGATTAGCCGGCGATGTGGGGACTGGCCCCGGTACCGGGCAGTTGGTAGTTACTGCCCAGCATTGCCCCGAGGCCGAGGAGATCACGTCATACAAGGCTTGATGCTCCAGCCCCAAGCGCTCACCTAGGACAAAGGCCTCCGCGGCGCCGATCATGGAAATCCCTAAGAGCATGTTGTTGCAGACCTTGGCAGCTTGACCTGCTCCATGCCCGCCGCAGTGCACGATTTTTTTGCCCATTACTTCAAGCACCGGGTTAATCTGCGCCAAATCTGACTGATCCGCACCAAGCATGAAAGTCAGACTTCCCGCTTCGGCGCCAACAACTCCCCCGGATACCGGTGCATCCGCACTGCGGTGACCGGCGTCCACCGCGAGCTGCGCCGCTTCCCGGGCTTGGGCTACGTCGATGGTGGAGCATTCCAAGAACAGCGTATTGTCCTTGGCCGTTTCCAGCAGGTACCCCCGGTAAGCATCTAATACATGCTGACCGGTAGGGAACATGGTGAGCACTATATCTACGTCCTGCGCGGCATCGGCGCCAGCCGACACGGTTTCTATGCCAGCAGCTTGGGCTGCCTCAAGCGCGGCCGGGACAACATCAAAAGCTTTTAATCGATAGCCTGCGCGATGCAAATTGATCGCCATAGGTAGGCCCATATGGCCTAGTCCTAGAAATCCAATGACTGGCTTCTCGCTCATTTTCCGCTCTTCTCTCGTATCCCCTGCTCCAACAGTGCAAAATTCAGTTCTGCTCCCGGCAACGGAGCAAAGTGGCGAGCCGTGCGCTGCGCCGAAGTCAGATCTCCCACCTGCTCACGCCACTGTGGGTTGCGGTCCTTATCGATCACCGCCGCGCGGATTCCTTCAGCGAAGTCAGGATCATCTAGGCGGTTGACGGCTGCCCTAAATTCTCGGCGCAGGTCTTCGCGCAGGTCATCTCCGGCACTAGATAACAGCTGATCAACGAGCCGAACCGAGCTCGGACAGGCAGCACGAAGCGCCTTGGCCGCAATTTGGCTCTGCGACTGATCGCTCGCATTTAGCGCCGCGAGAATCCCGGGGATGCTCGGCTCGGCGAAGGCCTCTACCCACTGACCATCGAGCATGCCTGGTTCTGGCTCGGACTTATATCGAGCAATAACTTCCTCGACTTCTGCGGCCTCTAGCTCCGTCAAGAGCTGGGCCAAATTTTCTTGGGGTACATAGGTGTCGGCCAGACCTAGAGCTATCGTATCCGCAGCCTGAAATTTCAATCCCGTCAGCGCTGCAAGACGCCCTGCGGCCTTGTCACCCTGAGCAAGCAGGTGGGTGCCTCCGACATCGGGGAAAAATCCGATTTCCACCTCAGGCATACCGCAACGACTTGTTTCGGTCACGATGCGGTGACTACCGTGAGCCGACACTCCGATGCCCCCACCGAGCACAATCCCGTCCATCAGCGCCACGAATGGCTTGGGATACTCATCTATGAGCACGTTGAGCTGATATTCAATACGCCAGAACTCTTCGGTGGACCCGTCGCGGTTCAAAATATCGCGGTAAATGGCCACGATGTCTCCACCGGCACACAAGCCTCGTTCCCCTGCCCCGGTGATCGCTACATGGTGCACCTGCGGGTCTTCACGCCACGCAAGCAGGGCATGAAGCATCTCCCGGCACATCTGTGTGGTCAGTGCGTTAAGCGCGGCTGGCCGGTTCAGAGTAATGAGTCCCAAATGTCCCCGGCGTTCGGTCAGAATGTCGGTCAAAATACCCACCCCTCGGTGATCGCTGTCACAGTTCAATCTCGAATATACTCGGACTTCCAAGTAAATTGAAGTGGCGCATGACAGCAAACTTGATAGGTTGAACTAGTGAAGATTGCAACCTGGAATGTGAACTCCCTGCGGGCCCGGGCTGACCGCGTCGAAGACTGGCTGCGCCGATCCGACGTTGATGTCCTGGCAATTCAGGAAACGAAATGTAAAGACGATAACTTCCCCTGGGAACTTTTCGAGAATAACGATTACGAGGTGGCGCATTTTGGCGTCAACCAGTGGAATGGCGTAGCCATTGCCTCCCGCGTTGGACTTGACGACGTGCAACGCACCTTTCCCAACCAGCCCGAGTTTGGTAAAGGTGGGAAAGATCCTATCCAGGAGCCGCGAGCCATTGCGGCCACTTGCGGCGGGGTCCGCGTTTGGAGCTTGTACGTACCCAACGGACGCGCTTTAGATGACGAACATATGGGCTATAAGCTCAACTGGCTCGAAGGCCTGAAGGAAAATTCCGCTCAGTGGCTCGACGCCGACCCGAAAGCTCAAATCGCGTTGCTCGGTGACTGGAATATTGCACCTAAGGATGAAGATGTCTGGGACATCCAATTTTTCTTGGACAACCACCTAACCCACGTCTCTGCCCCCGAGCGAGCAGCTTTCACTACTTTTGAAAATGCTGGTTTTTCAGATGTGGTGCGACCGTATACCGAAGGTGAATACACCTACTGGGATTACACGCAGCTGCGCTTCCCGAAGGGTGAGGGCATGCGTATCGACTTCGCACTGACCTCTCCCGCGCTGACTGAGCGCGTAGTGGGCGCAACTATCGACCGCGAAGAACGCAAGGGTAAGGGCGCCAGTGACCACGCACCAGTCATTGTGGAGTTGAACGACTAACAATGACAAAAAAATTGATTGGGCCCCTCGAAGAACTTACAGCCGCCACCGCACATCTGCGCGTCTACGAGCCTTTGGATACCTTCGAAGATTGGGCCCAATCAATTATTCTTCGCAACGGACAACGCAGTGCGAGTCATTGGGATAATTACGAAAATCAGAACCTCTGGGAGCGCACGTTACGAGACGTCTCAGACCCGTTCCCGCATAACGAGATTGAGCATTTCCGTTCGCTAAAGGTTCTTGATTATGAGGGCAACGAGCACACTCGCTACTGCCCTGGACAGCTAAAGGCGCGTAGCCTTTTAGCAGCAAAACAAGCCGAGGAAGCGATCCGGTCCGAAGTCTTCGATCTTCTTGTACCGCCGGCGGCGCGCAGCGCCAATGCCGAGCGAGTGACTCCAGAGCAACTTGCAGCAGACCTGACGCATTTACATACCCGCACTTCAACGTGGGGAATCCCGCTGAGCTGGTTTGCGCTCTTCCGCGAAGATGATGAGTTCGAGCAGATCCATCAAGATGACCGCCTCATGACGGTGCGCCTCATCGTACCTTTTGAGCAGGCTGTAGAACGCCTTGCCTGGGCAGTCCAGACACTAGTGACCTATGCTCCGCAGGCTCCGCTATTTGAAGAGCTAGGGGCTCTAGGAAGCTGGCTAGAATCCTTCGATAGGCGTTCCGTCATCGAGCTAGATTATGGATTACTTGCTGAAATTGTGTGGCCAGACGAGTCGGCCAATGATTTGATGCACGGAATCCAGGCCATCGAGGATGGTGACTTCTCCACTGCGGCAGCCGCTTACCGCCGGCTGACTAATCGCTGGCTAGGCCCTCGTCACTTGGGACGGGCTAACTAAAAGCTCGATACCCAACACCGCAACACCAACCATGGCGGGTAGAGAAGATCTTTAAAGTAAAAAGCTCCGGAAAACCGGAGCTTTTTTTGTTGGCGACCCTGACGGGACTTGAACCCGCGACCTCCGCCGTGACAGGGCGGCGCGCTAACCAACTGCGCTACAGGGCCATGCATTTTGAAAAACTTTCAAATCACATAGTAAAGCCCTCGGTAAACCGAGGGCTACGTGGCTCCGACCGGCGTCGATCCGGTGACCTTTCGATTTTCAGTCGAACGCTCTACCAACTGAGCTACAGAGCCTGGTACCACTAAGTGGACACCAGATTTATTGCCTAAACAATAAACCGAGCGACCCTGACGGGACTTGAACCCGCGACCTCCGCCGTGACAGGGCGGCGCGCTAACCAACTGCGCTACAGGGCCTTGCTTTCGCAAGCCAATGAATTTCTTCATCTGACAACCAACAAGTTGGTTGTTTGTACCCCCAACGGGATTCGAACCCGTGCCGCTGCCGTGAAAGGGCAGTGTCCTAGGCCGCTAGACGATGGGGGCCTATATCTGCTTCGGTTTCTTGCGTCTCCGTAGCGGACTTCAACAACTATACGTGGCCTTTTTACCTTTTGCAAAATCGGCCTTTGCGGCAATTTTTTCAAGCTCAAAGCGACGCTGAACAGTAGGGTTGAAATATGAATTTGGAGATGAGTGACGACGAGTTTGACGACCTAGTCCAGTCGGCTGTCGACAGCATTCCGCAGAGCGCTATCGACATGATGGACAACGTCATTTTCTTTATCGAAGACGAATACGAGCCACTCCCTGGAGAACCAAAAAACACCGAGATTCTGGGCTTATACGAGGGTGTTGCACTCACTGAACGTGATCTCGGTTGGGCATCAGGCGCCCTGCCAGACCGGATTACAATTTTCAAAAACCCGACTCTAAGAGCCTGCGAAACACGAGAAGATGTCATCCGTGAAGTGCGCGTTACAGTCATGCATGAGGTGGCGCACCACTTCGGAATCGACGACGATAAATTGCACGATTTGGGCTGGGGATAGCAAAATTTCGTAAAAACTTATATTGAGATGTGCGTCACGAATTTTGCTCAAAATGGTGCAAAACTTGTCTTGCCAGCGCTTCTCATATTGTTGACCTCGGCGCCGCGGGTGGGAAAACCGACCTCTGTCGGTGTTTCAGGGCCGGCATGCCGATATTTTATTTATCTGCGACTGAAGCGAATCGCACCATGGATGCGCTGCATGCACATGCTTAGTCCGCGACGGGCAAAGCTTCGCCCTGACGAAGCCGACTTCCCGCTCAGTGATCATTACTTTCTGGTTCCATCACCTTTAGCCGTTGGGCGCGCTGAGCATCATGGCCAAACACGCTCAATTGGCACTTTCCTAAGCCAAGAACGTTTTAGCCTGCCTATACCTACATAAGGACGCAATAACAGCGCATTTCAGCCCTCATCTTGCTTAGTCGCGCGACAAAGTAACGAACGTGGACCCAGTTCCAACATTTTTGCGTTGCCGCACAGTCAAGATAACGAATCAAACGTGATCAAGCTTGGCACTTATAGGACTTTTACTTCCCGCCAAAAACCCTAAAACCATACCTTTTAAGCCACCTTCGTCCATATCACTCCGTAATTAGGGGCAGAAATCCCATCGATGTAATTCTTGTGACTGGTGTGACTAGTGTTGCCAAGCACCTCTTTTTTGGCCTAGTGTGCTATTTGGGACCTTGACCAAATTGCAACATTTCGATCTCGAAAAATTACGATTGGTCCTTTTCCCAACTGTCATCACCTGAATCTAGTGAGGAACGATATGGCGAACCGCCACTCGCTCGGCGTTGCCGCGTGCACCCTGGCCCTAGCAGTCTCATGTCTTGCTGGCGCCGTCCCGGCATCTGCCGCACCGTCGGCGAAGTTTCCCACGGCTATTTCGGTCGCCGCTGCACCGTCAAACACCTCTTTGCCCTCAGCGGCAGAGGTAGCGGCTGCCAAGTCGGACAAGAACGCCACTAACAACATGATTGCCCGCCTCGAAGCATCGCTTGCCTCAAGCCGTGCTGATCTACAGCGTGTTGAGACCGCCGCTCTAGAAGCACAGGAATCGTTGCTGACTGCCGGGCAGGAACGCGATTTGCGTTCAGCCGAGGCTGACAAAGCAGTTGAGCAGGTCAAATATGCGAAGCAGTACCTAGCCCAGAGTCGCAATGACCTTGGCGCTATCGCTTCGGATATGTACCGCAACGGTGCCAGCAACTCCAGCATTGGCATCCTGCTACAGGATGATGAATCAAACGACATCTTCTACAAGGCCGCCACCATGAGCGCCTTGAGCGAGAATCGCTCCCAGACGGTCAACACGGCCTCTGAAGCCGAAGCCCTCGTCACTGCTTGGGAAGAGTACGCAGACACCGCTCAGAAGGCCGCTAAGGCTGCTGCAGCGAACTATGACGAGGCTGCGACTACCGCTACCTCCACTCTGAACACCTACGAATCGTCGATCACTCCTCAGAAGGAACTTCGCGACGAACTTATTGGTCATCTTTCGGTCCTCAAGGAAAAAGAAGAAGCAGTAGTTCGTAAGCAGATCGCCGAGCAAGAAGAAAAAGCTCAGGAAGCGGCCCTGAAGGAAGTCATCGAGACTCCGCAGGCCGATGAGCCGGTCTCGAAAGATGACTTGGCCACTGCGCAACCACTTGCTGTAGAAACTCCCCAGGAATTCGAAGCTCTTGATTCCGAAGATGGCGACAACTCAAAGCTAAGAACTTTAACTCCAAAGGTGATCGAGCTCGAGAAGAACGAGCCGAAGGAAACTGAGAAGCCAAAGGAAACCGAGGCTCCAAAGGAAACTGAAAAGCCTAAGGAAACCCAGGCCCCAAAGGAAACCCAGAAGCCAAAGGAAACCGAGAAGCCGAAGGAAACTCAGGCTCCAAAGGAAACCGAAAAGCCAAAGGAAACTCAGAAGCCAAAGGCTAAACCCAAGCCTAAGGAAACCGAGAAGCCAAAGGTCATGCCACAGGCTCCTGAAAAGCCAAAGGTTATCGAAGCTCCGAAGCCAGAACCTAAGAAGGTTCAGCCAAAGGCCCCCGAAAAGCCCAAGGTGACTCCGAAGCCAAAGCCTGAACCTGAGGTGAAGAAAGAAGAGCCTAAGCAGGAGACCAATAACAGCAACTATTCTGCTGCGATCTCTTGGGCCTTGAAAACCGCTGCTGATCCGAGCAAGGGTTACGTCTACGGCGCCAACGGACCAAATGTTTTTGACTGCTCCAGCTTCTCCAAGAAGGCGTTCGCCCAATCTGGCATCAACCTTCCACGTAGTTCCAGCCAGCAGTACGCGAGTGCTCCTCAGTATGTCTCGCTGAACGAGCTACGCCCGGGTGACTTGGTGTTCTCGTCCTCTAATGGTGGCGCTTCGTTCTACCACGTGGCTATCTACATCGGTAACGGCCAAGTAGTTCACGCTCGTAACCCAGGTGCCGGTATCTCGACGACCCCACTGAGCTGGGTCAACAACCTACATTCGAAGGCAGCACGCTACTAAGCCCGCTCACCTCCGAAAAAAATGCTTCCGTAGTCTGCTGACTGCGGAAGCATTTTTCTTGTCCGTTGCTAGTTAACTAGCCAACGAGCTATTGATCCATGGCAAGAAGTTGGCCCGGAAAGATTTCTCTTTCCGGGCCAACAAGGTTTTTATTCGGCGTTAGTGTCGAAATTCTTTCGGTCAGCCAAACGAGGGTCATCACTGTCTGGTACCACCATGACCGGCCCCTTCGAATGGTGCAATACTCCCTGGCTGGTAGAGCCAAGCAACATACCGGCGAAGCCACCTCGACCACGCGAGCCCGTTACGGTAAGTACCGCATGCTCAGATTCGCGGATCAATACCTCCACCGGAGGTCCTGAAATCACATCAGTTTCCACTTCAACATTCGGATAGTGCGACTTAATCCAACGCTCGCCCACGTCCATTTGGTAGCGGACATCTTCAAGTACCGCTTCTTGATCAACGGTGGCTGGCATCCAGGCCAACGCCGCGGAGACCGGAGAAACAGCGCAAACCACACGAAGTTTGAGGTTTCGTGCTTGCGCCGCATCGGCTGCGGCTAGTACGGCAGACCTGGCTCGTTCCGATCCGTCAACACCAACAACAATGGTCTGGCGTTCCGGAGCGTCTTCCTGAGCCTGTTCCTGCTCTTTAGCCATAGACAACGGCACAACAACCGTTGGGCATTTGGCGTGCGCTGGCAATGCGGACGAAACCGACCCCAATAGCCGGCCCACGAAACCGCCACGGCCACGCGTTCCAACTACTACCAGTTCGGCATCTGCACTGAGGTCCAGCAGAACACCGGACGGGTCTCCAGACTCAATGTAGGTGCGGATCGTAGCTTCGCTACCTTCAAGTTCTGCGCGTGCCTGACGCACGATGTCCTCGGCGCCTCCACGGATTAAATCATCATCCAAAGTTGAATAACCTGCGTCCATGGACGAGGCAGCAAAAACTGGAATTGTGTAGGCGGATACGATATTTAACACGCTGCCCCGGCGAACCGCTTCGCGTTCGGCCCACCGCAAAGCGCACTTGCTTTGCTGGGACCCGTCGGCACCGACGACAATACCTTCGATTTTTTCAGTTCCGACTGGTGCTTCGTCACTCATCAGACTCGCTCCTCATTGACCTGTGATGGCATTGGGTATGACCCCTCTTACAACCAATGTACTTCAAATCTTGTCTCACAGTGTGAGTTGGGTCTAATGATTTCACGCTAAGCCTACTCAGCTGTGAGATCAGTATGATTCCATGCCCAAAACGTCATAGAATTTTTACCATGCCCTCCCCCACCAAAACTGTGACCGAGACATCCTTCCCGGCGCGCGTTGATCGATATTTCAAAATTTCGGAACGCCGCTCAACTTTTGCTACCGAAGTTCGAGGCGGCATCGCCACCTTCTTCGCGATGAGCTACATTGTTGTACTCAACCCGCTGGTGCTCTCCGGCGTCGACTCTTCCGGTGGTGAACTCGGGATCCAACGCGTAGCCGCGGTGACCGCCTTCGTTGCTGGCATCCTGACCATCCTGATGGGCATCTGGGCCAGGCACCCATTCGCCATGGCTACCGGACTGGGCGTCAACGCCTTCGTAGCGATCACGGTGACAACAAATCCGGAACTTACCTGGGCAGATGTCATGGGCCTGGTGGTAGTTGCCGGTATCGTCATGTTCTTGCTGGTCCTCACCGGCTTTAGAACGGCAGTATTCCGCGCCGTTCCTGCGGGACTAAAGACCGCCATCGTGGTCGGCATCGGTATGTTTATCGCACTCATCGGTCTGGTCAATGCGGGCTTCGTTCAGCGCATCCCAGATGCCGCAAACACCACCGTACCGGTGGGTCTAGGCTTTGATGGCAAGCTCATGGGCTGGCCAATCGTAGTCTTCGTCGTTGGTTTGCTGTTGACCATGGCGCTGGTAGTTCGCAAGGTTAAAGGTGCCATCCTCATCGGGATTGTTGCCGCCGCAGCACTAGCGAATATTTTCGAAGCGGTCTTCAACGTTGGCGACCAGGAGACGAACAGCTGGTCACTGGTTGTTCCTTCGCTTCCAAGCTGGACCCTGCCAGATCTGAGTCTCATCGGTCAGGTCCATCTCTTTGGTGCCTTCGACAAGTTGGGCGTCACCGCGGCGTCACTACTTGCCTTCGTGATCCTACTATCGATTTTCTTCGACGCCATGGGCACCATGGTGGGTCTAGCTTCCGAGGCCGGCGTAATGGACAAGGACGGCAACATCCCGAACGTCGACAAGGTTCTGCTTGTTGACGCCGCAGGCGCCATCGTCGGTGGTGGTACCTCGAGTTCTTCGGCGCAGATCTTCGTGGAGTCCGGCGCCGGTATCGGCGAAGGCGCACGTACCGGTCTAGCCTCCGTGGTGACCGGTCTGCTACTTATCGTGGCGATGTTCCTGACCCCGTTGATCCACCTTGTTCCTTTTGAAGCGGTCGCACCGGCGCTGGTAGTCGTAGGCTTCATGATGGTTTCGCAGGTCTCCAAGATTGACTGGAGCGACTGGGGTATTGCACTTCCAGCGTTTCTCACCTTCATCCTGATGCCATTCACCTTCTCTATTGCCAACGGCATTGGAGCGGGCTTCATCTCGTACGTCTTCATCCGCACAGCGCAGGGACGTGCGAAGGAGATCCACCCATTGATGTGGGCTGTCGCGGCAGCCTTCGTGCTCTTCTTTGGTATCGGACTGATCGAGAATGCCATCGGCATGTAAGTAAAAGTACGACTCATCGGCTCGGCTCGTTTCCACGAGCCGAGCCGATTTTTCTTTGCCCAAAGCATGTTCTTCGCTTACCGACCGAACCGCAAAGACTCAGCCTTCTCCCCATATTTCGAAGCCATTACCGTGAGTTGAAATTCAGCCATTTCTACGCCCGGTGAATCACACTGGGTAGCATGAGAAATATCCAGATGATCTGAACGTTGAAGGAAGAACATGTCTCAACACAACAAGTGGGTCGAAATCGCTGCGGGATTAAAGAACCAGAATATGCGCAAGGCACTGGGTTTGGTCCTAGCCGGAGAGGGAGCCAGACTCGGCAGCTCTACCCAGAGCCTCAAAGACCTACGTCGTTGGGCCAAGATTGGCTTGTTAGTTGATACAGACCAGGGTTGGACGCTCAATGAAGAGCTTTTGAATGACACCCTGGCGACTGCCTCAGCAACCAATACCCAGCGCACCGGAATACTGCGCTTTTTTACTGGCACCCGGCTAAACGCTTTACCTGCACGTCCTACAGCCCGCCATGAAGTAATGGTCCATATTCGAGACCAGGTTCTGACCGCCCAAGAATCCTTACGGGAAAATCAGCTCAATGAGCGCTTAGCGGTCATCCATGAGGATGTGGCCTTACTGCGTCGTTACATGGTGGACCATAATTTGGTTCAGCGCGACACGGACGGCACCGCTTACCGAATGCCAGTTAGTTAATTGGCGTGGCTCCCGCAGCAAATTTGGTAACCCCAGAACCGGCAACCAGTTGCGCTGGCAGCGGGGCAATTCGCAGGTTTCGTTCAAAGCTCGCGCCGAGTGTTAACGGCTCGTCGCTAGCTAGGAATACAATATTTCCGTAACGGCGGCCCTTGAGCATTGGCGCATCAGCAATCATGGCCACGTGGGAAAATACGGAAAGTAGCGTAGCAGCTTCTGCTCGCGCGCCGGCAAGGTCCGCAGAGTCACCGCAGTTCAATAAGTAAACTCCGCCTTGATCCAGTACCCGCTGAGCTTCCTGGGCGTACCCCACGGTAGTGAGCTCGCGCGGAGTAATGCTGCCTGCGAATACATCTCGGATAATGATGTCCCGACTGTCGTCACTGAGCGTGGGGAGCACCTGCCCGGCGTCACCCACACGTAGCCGGACCAAGGGTGCACGCGGGACGTCGAAACGAGTACGCACTAATTCGGCGAGTTTTGCATCTAGTTCAACAACAACCTGGCGCGCGTTCTCATAGGTCGCTGCAACCCAACGAGCCATTGAGCAGCCGCCGCCACCTAGGTGTAACACGCGAAGTTTACGCGTGCGGCCATCAAATTCTTCGGTGGGAAAACCAATGGTGAATACAGGTTCCATCCAACGCATGTATTCAAAATCCAGGTAGCCGGGGTCATCAAGATCAATATGCGAAGAAGGCACACCATTGACCTTCAGAATGTAACGGTTAGCGCCGTAAGGGTCAGGTTCAATTTCAGCAAGCCCGGTGGCGATCTCGTAGCTTCCGACCATAACATTACTTTCGGTCTTAGCCATGTTTACGTACCATCCGTTGCTCACGAAGACCTGCCCAAGATCCGACCAGCTCTTCGCTAGTGCCATCCGGAACAAAACCATGTTTGGTATAGAAGTTTATTGCTCGCGCATTTCCTTCCAGCACCCAGAGCAACGCGTCACGCCGTGACAGCACGGTGTCCATCAAATGGGCTGCCAGCCCGGTGCCGTAATACTCTTTGAGCACATAAAGTACGCCGAGTTCGATATCGACGCCGGTATCTTGGTCTTCTTCAATGGTGGGGGTTCCGCCGGCTAAGCCGACAATTTTTCCGTCCCCGGTTTCGGCAATCCAGAACTGCGCTCCCCCAGCCAAGCCACGTTCCCACCATGCAAGCTGCTGGTCCAGTTGACTTTCATGGTGAGCAAAAAATCCTTCGTCACGGAAGGACGAGTAGGCTTCACGCCAAGCTTGCAACTTCATTTCAAGAGCTGCCCGGAGATCTTGTTCCTGGGCCAGACGGATTCGATATTCGTTCAAAAGTGACACACTCCTACATTACGTCAGCATCAGGTTCTGCGTCGCGAGGCACCACTGCCCTCCTACTTAAGGACTATTGCTACGGCGGATGGAATTTGGAAAACTAAGTAGATAGTTATTTAAACGTCCGAACCGAAGGGAAGGTCACGGGTGGATCGTAACGAGAAGTTCGCGACCTTCAGCGGCAGCGTCGTGACAGGTCTAACGCTGGTCTTCTGTTTATCCCCGACTTTCTGGATCATCTGTTTCGGTTCATTGCTACTAATCGTTAGTTTTAGCCTCTTAGCAAAATTTGAAGGGCTCTGGGGGCCAACCACTGCCAAACATTGGTTCTATATTCTGCCCATGGTGCTCGCCCCAACTCTGGGAGGGCTACTTCGCGAAACGAATTATGCACTGTGGCTCGGAGCTCTCGTGGCATTAGCCGGTGGTTTTGCAACGAATTTCCTCGTGCGCCGTTACCCTCCGTTTATGTCTCCACCTCAGGAGACGGAGACAGCAGAGACCGCAAACTCTATTTCGCGTTAGAACACTTAGCCGAGCTCAAATCCATCCCAATCACTTGGAACCATTGGTTTGTGACCCCGCGAAGAATCACGATATCCAAGATAATCACCGTTTGCTGCGCGCTCCCGACCGGCAGAATGATGAATCATGCCGTTTAGTCTTCAGAATCTTCAATTGCGCGCTCTAGACGCTGAATTTTTCCGTCAAGTTCACCGGTATATCCCGGGCGAATATCGGCCTTGAGCACCAGTGAAACCCGTGAACCATAGTTACTCACAGCCATTGTGGCAGCCTTAACGACAGCCATGACTTCATCCCATTCGCCTTCAAGCTCGGTAAACATTGAACTTGTACGGTTCGGCAACCCGGAGGCTCGAACGATTCGTACCGCTTCTGCTACGGCCTCATGAACCGAGGCATCGGGGTTGTCGGTGCTTGGGGCAACTGAAAAAGCTACAATCATGATTCCACTGTGCCACCGACGCCCACGCTTGTCAGCCTTTATGTTCTGTATGCGCAATATATTGTGGCTTAACTACAATGAGTTGCATGACCTATAGCGCACTGACTAGATACTTATCGTTGGGTGCGACTGCTAACCCAACACCGCCCGCAATCCGGGCAGAGGAACAAAACAGCGACTACGAATCAGCCATAGTTCAGGTAGAGAACCAATATTGGAGAATTCGTACCGCACGCATCACCCCGACCAAACCCGGAGCGTTCCTCGCCTGTTGGACACGCGACGTTGACGGTCGAACCGTACCGTTTAGTGCGGGCGAGAAAATTGCAGGACTGTTGGTTTTTGTACAAGATGGGGAACGTTTCGGAGTCTTCAGGTTCACCCAAGAACATTTACGAGAGCTTGGAATCACTACCAGTGATTCCAGTCCCGGAAAACGTGGATTCCGGGTTTACCCAAGTTGGTGCACACAACTCAATCCGCAAGCACAACGCACTCAACGCGCCCAAAGTTCGGCCTTCAGCTCTTTAATTTAAGCGCCTCGGCGCGCCCAGCGGCGTCTACGCCGCTAATCCAGTGGCGCGTAGCGCTACCGCAGCCAGCGCTCCGACCAGCACCACGACTAAGTAGGGAGCTTTGAAGATCAAAGCAATCGTTGCTGCCGCCAACGCTCCGATCCGCGCGTCGATGATAAGTTCTTGTCCACTAGTTACCGCATTCATGGTGACCAGTGAAGCCAGCAACGCGACGGTGAGGGTTGCTGCCACATGGCTCATCAACGGGGAATCGAGTACCCGACGAGGCACAAAGTAGCCACTAATTTTCAGTGCAAAGGCCGCCGCGCAAGCGCCCAGAAGCCACCAGCTCAATTCGCTCATGTCTTCTCCTGATCTACCTGTTGCAGCTGCCCGTGTTCGGTAGCCGGCTTGGTGTGACGCCCGGTGAGCACCGCAAAAAGCACTGCGCAGCCAGCGGTGATCAGAATAGGTACGCCAGGAACCGTCAAGGGCACAGCGAACGCGGTGACAGTCGCCGCAGCACAAGCGACGACGATCGGTTGCGCGGATTTTAATCGTGGCCACAACAGTCCAAGGAACGCAGCTACCGCAGCCCCATCCAACCCCCAGGCCGCAGGATCTCCCATCCGTTCGCCAAGTAGCGCGCCCATGAGGGTAAAGAGGTTCCAGAGAACATAAACGCCAAGGCCCGCGGTCCAAAATCCACGATGGCGCTCACTGAGACTGGCTTGGCCTAAGCTCGTTGCGGTGGACTCGTCGATGGTCACCTGTGCCATGAAGGGAACCACCCGAGGGCTAGGGCGAAGCGACTGCTTAATCTGCATTCCATAGACGGCGTTGCGCACCCCAAGCAGGGTTGCCGCGGAAAAGGCAGCCGAGGCTGCGCCGCCTCCGGAGAGCACCCCGATAAAAGCGAACTGCGAACCACCAGTGAACATTAACGCGCTCAAGGCCACCGTTTGCCACAAGTTAAGACCCGCGGCTATAGACAAAGCACCGAAGGAGATCCCGTAGAGTCCAGTCGCAAGCGCGATGGACAGACCCATTTTGGTAGCCGGCGTCAACCAATTACTCTTTGTGCTGGGCATCGTACCGCACCTTGTAAACACCACGTTTGACTCGTGCCTGGCCGATTTTTACTGCGTCTAACTGGTTCACGTGATTCACATGAGTGCCACCGCAGGCCTCGGAATTGATCCCCTCGATGGTGACCGTGCGGTGGCCATGCTCATCTATTTGAGTGCTGATTGACCCGCCGTGTGAGATCAGCTCGTCAACGCGTTGCTGTAACCAAGCTTCAGCTGCTGCCTTTTCGGTTTCATCATTAAGCGGCAAGTCGATACTGGCTGGATCAAAATCTAGGCGTGCTTGCCCGGGGAAGTGTGAGTGGCCACGGTGTTCCCATCCGCGATTTTCGCCGGCAAAGCCGATGATATGCCCGGCGGTATGTAAGGCGGCGTTGCTACGTCGCTGCGCTTCGTCGATAGCTGCGGTGACGACCTGCCCGTCGGTGAAGGTGGAAGTGGTGTAAAGAACAACCAGCCCGTCATCGGTGCGTCCAACGCTCACCGGCTGCTCATTGACCGTTCCGTGGTCTTCTTGCTGGCCTCCGCCCCGTGGATGGAAGATATTCGGGCTCAGCGCAATCCAGTAACCGGCTTCATCGTTACCTGAAGTGATGATGGTAGCTTGCGTGCTGAAGACATAGCTATCGCGCAGGTAGAGATTATCTTGGGTCGCGGTGTTCTTGGTGCTCATTCTTGGTCCAATTCTTGACGCAGTGCTGCCGGGCGGTTGCTGGTAATTTGGGTGACTCCCAAGTCGATCAGATATTGTGCGTCAGCGGGGCGGTCTACGGTCCAGATTCGTGCGGTGAGTCCCTGTTCTAGCCATTGACGCACTAAGTGTTCGTTGGCGCGGACCCAGGCCACACCTGGGCCAATAATGCCGGCACCTCCGGCATTGATTAGCTCCCGTCCTTCCGCCACTGAACGGCGCATCACTTCATATACTCCGGCGCGTATAGTTTCACCGTCGTTGAGAAAGTCCGCTACCCGCCGCGGATCGATCTCGGTCATCAGCTGGCAAAGCAGTGCCCGACTCACGGTCTGCGCGAGGAATCGAATTGAGTCAGGTTCAAAGCTCATCAACGTCACCTGAATCTGGCTTCGGCGACCTGCCAGTCCCGTCTGTGGATCAAAATTAAATCCAGCTAAGACCTTCAGAGTTTCTTCTTCGAGCAGGTGACCGTACGGGCTGGGGTGCTTGATTTCTATCGCCAAACCAATGTTGGTGCCACGCTCATCGATCAATTCAAGCAGTTCCACTAGGCTAAGTAGCTGGTCGCTGGCGCTTCCGTATTCTTCCGGGACGGCCACCGGCATATAAGAGGAGAAATCCATCTTTTTGAGCTCATCGAGCGTAAATCCAGCGACTTCGCCGGTGGTGTCGCTGGTACGGTCAACGGTTGGATCATGATGGCAGATCACTACACCGTCCCTGCTCAGGTGCACATCACATTCAATTCCATCGGCGCCCTCATCGATGGCTTGCAGATAGGCTGCGCGAGTATTTTCGGCGAATTTTTGCGAACTACCGCGATGTGCGTAAAAGAGCGTGTCCATGTCACCAACGCTACTTGTTTATGCGCGGTGCGCGCGTCATTAATGGCGTGCCATCACAAGTAAAGTGGTGCGCATGCCAGAACTTCTTGATCAGCGCGCCGAAGGCCTTCGCAGTATGAAGCGGGTGGCTACCCTGCTGTTCTTACTAATGTGCGCGCTATTTGTCTTCAGCGTGCTGTTCCAAGAGCGAATTCCTGCTTTGAGTTATCTGAAGTCAGCCGCTGAGGGCGGGATGGTCGGCGCGGTGGCCGACTGGTTTGCGGTGACTGCGCTATTTCGACATCCTCTGGGCCTGAAAATCCCTCACACGAATTTGATTCAGCGTAAAAAAGATGAACTTGGCGCCTCTTTAGGTGATTTTGTACAGCAGAATTTCCTCACCCCTCAAGTCATCACCACAAAGCTTCGTCAAGCACAATTGGGGCTTCGTGCCGGTAGCTATCTTGCTAGCGAGAAGGGTTCTGCTGCAGCGGCCACCCAGATTTCGACTCTGGCCGTAGGCGCATTAAATTCCCTGGATGATGAGCAGGTACTCACCGTCTTGCAGGTGTTAGCCAATGATTACGTGGTCGCCCCAGAATGGTCCACAACTCTCGGAACACTAGGCCAGAAACTCATCGACGATAGCCATCACGAAGCCGCCGTAGAACTGATCGCGCAGCGGGCCGGAACCTGGGTGTCCGAGCATCCTGAGGTGTTCTTAGATGTGGTTTCTGGCCGCTCCCCCTCATGGGTCCCACAGATGGTCGATCAGCTGCTGGCGCAGAAAGTGCATCAAGAATTACGCGGATTGCTCTTCGCAGTGGCAAATAATGTTCAGCATCCATTGCGCCTGGCGCTGACCGATTGGCTGGCGGATTTCACTGTGGCCATGCAGCACGACCCGGAAACCATCAACAAGGTCGAGGCGTTTAAGCACTCACTGCTAGGCGATCAGCAGCTACGTGAGCTAGCTGTTCGTGGCTGGGATTCTTTGAAGACGGGGTTGATTCAGTCCTTGCAGGATGCCGGATCTCCACTCAATATTGCGCTTCGTTCAGCTTTGGGTACTTTTGGCGAACGTCTGCAAAATGACCATCAGCTCCGTGAGAATTTGGAGGAGCGCTTAGTTTCCGGCGTTGCTTCACTGACCGAACAACATGGAGCGGCTTTGGCCGGATTGGTCAGCGATACTGTTCAGGCCTGGAATCCAGCGGAAACCAGTGAAAAGCTTGAGCTTCAGGTGGGCCGTGATCTGCAGTTCATTCGGATCAATGGCACCGTGATCGGAGCGCTAGCCGGCGTAGTAATTTTCTCCGTGGGCGAGCTCATCATGGCCATTTCTGGCTGACCTGCCAGACTACGTTTCGAGGACGCGTAGCAGCGCCTCTTCCCTACAGGCCATCGAGAGATTAGTATTTATTCAGTCTCAATAACTGTCGAATAAGTATTTCTCACTATCGAACCGGCTGACTAGAGTTGCCATGAACGTCGCTACAGCTTTAAGCGCGGGTCGACGATCGGAGCATCCATGGAAACTAGACTTTTACGTTATTTCGTCGCGGTAGCCGAAGAACGGCATTTCGGCCGCGCTGCCGAACGCCTGCATATGGCTCAGCCACCGCTCTCTCAGCAGATCAAGCAGCTCGAAGAACAGCTCGGTACGAAGCTTTTCATCCGCACTACCCGCAAAGTGGATCTCACCCCTGCCGGCGAATTGCTGTTGACACGAGCCCGCGCGCTCCTCGAAGAACACACCCAACTTGCACGCGATGTACGCACCGTCGGGGACGGTGCCAGTGGAGTGCTCCGCTTGGGTTCCACTGGCAGTGCCACCTACCGCATCATGCCCAAGGTGATCGCCGCGACCACCGAGCATATGCCGGGACTTCAACTCAACGTCCAAGGCGAAATGCTTACTCCGGAAATGGAAGAAGCGCTGGCTGAAGGCCGTCTTGATATCGCGATCTTGCGCCCGCCAGTACACAATGACGAGGTCGAATATTCGTTATTGGAGAAAGACTTGCTCGCTGTCGCGTTACCCGCCGGGCATCGTCTGGCTTCACACGAAGTTGTCGACATCCACGAGTTGCGTACCGAAAATTTCATTTGTTACCCCGCAACCTCTGCGGTAAACACGATCTTCGTTGAAACCTGTCGCAGCGCCGGATTCATTCCGCACACCGCGCAGATCGCCCGCGAAACCTCTACCTTGCTGACCTTTGTGGCCGCCGGCTTAGGTATCGGGATGGTTCCTACTTCCAATTACCTGCCACACAGTGAGCGGATCATTTTCCGTCCACTGCGCAACGCACCGTCGGTCGACCTTGCGGTCGCATGGAAGCTGGGCAATCAGTCACCGCTCGTACAAAACTTTCTAAAACTCTGCACCAACTTGGCTCCTGAGGAAGGACACTCTGAATGAAAATTGCTCGCATTGAAGCGATCCCTTACGCCATCCCGTACACGCACCCATTGCGTTTTGCCAGTGGCGAAGTGCACACGGCAGACCACGTACTGATCCGTGTACACACCGACGACGGAATCATCGGCACCGCCGACGCCCCACCACGTCCGTACACCTATGGTGAAACCCAGACCTCCATCCGCACCATAGTGCAGGACATCTTTGGTCCACAGGTGATTGGATTAGATATCTTTGACCGCGAAAAGGTTCGTCAGGTCATGGACCGCACGATTCACAACCAAGTCGCCAAGGGCGCCCTGGACATCGCCATCTGGGATGCTATCGGCCAGGCGGTGAAGACCCCGGTACACAAGCTTCTCGGCGGATTCACCGATTCCATGCGAGTTTCACACATGCTTGGCTTCCGTCCGGCCGAAGAACTTCTCGAAGAAGCACTGCGCTTTGGCGAGCAGTACGGCATCACCACCTTCAAGTTGAAGGTGGGCCGCCGACCTCTAGCGCTGGATATCGAGGCATGCCGAGTGTTGCGCGAGGGCCTAGGTGAAAACGTCGAGATTTACCTAGACGCGAACCGTGGTTGGACCGCCAACGAAGCCATGGAAGTTCTACGTCAGACCGAGGACCTTGGCCTCACGATGCTCGAAGAGCCGTGTGATGCCAAGGAAACTCTGAGCCGTAAGCGACTCGTTGAACGCTCACCAATTCCAATTGTTGCCGACGAGTCCGTCCCAACTGCTGGCGATGTCTCACGCGAACTGCTTTCCGGTGGCGCCAACGCCATCTGCATCAAGACCGCGCGTTCGGGGTTCACCGAAGCCACCGAAATTCTGGGCTTGTGCACCGGGCTGGGAGTAGACGTCACCATGGGCAACCAGATAGATACGCAGATCGGCTCGCTAGCCACCGTCACCTTCGGCGCAGCCCATCAGGCCACCACCCGAAAGGCCGGAGAACTGTCCAACTTCCTCGATATGACCGATGACCTGCTGGCGGATCCATTGGTGATCAAGGACGGGCGCATCTTCGTGCGCAACGTTCCGGGCGTTGGCGCTGGAATTGATGAAACAAAACTGGCGCATTACCGCCAGGACTAGCATTATCCCCACTTACCCTAGGAGAACCCATGTTGTTCCTTGCACGTATGGACGTATCGTTCCCAGCCCACCTCACTGCAGAGCAGGTTGCAGATTTTCAGGTCCGCGAGAAGGCCTACTCGGCTCAGCTGCAGGAAAGCGGCAAAATGCAGGGCATCTGGCGCATTGTCGGAGAGTACGCGAATCACTCGATTTATGATGTTGAATCAAATGATGAACTGCACGAAATCCTCAGTGGCTTTCCGATGTACGCGCACATGAAGATCAAGGTGACCCCGCTCGCTAAGCACCCGAATTCGATACGCTAAAAAGATCTTTAGCATCCCATCGCCAACTGTGCGCCAACCCACATGGATTGATACTCAAATCATCTCATTGGACGGTAAATAAGTATTTTACTCGTCATAGACACTGCACTACATTGAATATCAATCGCACGAGATGATGGGGATCACAATATAGATCCGCGTCAGTCACACCACACATGATTAGGGGAGTCATTATGACCATCGAAACTCCACAGGATGCAACCGCAGCAAAGTCGGGCAACGCCGCCACCGACCGTTTCCGCAGCTCCGGAAAACTTGGCTCAATTGAAACCTCAGTCGAGCGCGTGAACCTGCTAGCCAGCAAGCTGGTCAAGGCCGCAAATGACATCATCCTCGAAGAGCGCGTGAGCTATGACGAGTTCAACGCGCTGAAGGCGTGGCTGATCAAGGTTGGCGAAGATGGCGAATGGCCACTGTTCCTCGACGTCTGGCTGGAGCACTCCGTGGAAGAGGTCGCTACCGACCACCGCGAAGGCAACAAGGGCTCGATCGAGGGCCCTTACTACGTGCCAGAAGCACCTACCCAGGACTCCCCTGCCACCATCTCGATGCGCGAAGACGAGAAGGGCACCAACCTGCTCTTCCAAGGTCAGGTCCGCTCCACCGATGGCTCGGCACTGAAGAACGCCAAGATTGAGCTATGGCACGCAGATGAAGAAGGTTTCTACTCGCAGTTCGCCCCTGGCATCCCGGAGTGGAACCTGCGCGGCACCTTCATCGCTGATGAAGAAGGCAACTTCGCGATCAACACCATGCAGCCAGCTCCGTACCAGATCCCTACCGACGGCGCCTGCGGTCAGCTGATCGCCGCTGCCGGGTGGCACGCATGGCGTCCGGCCCACCTGCACCTGAAGGTCTCAGCCGAGGGCCACGAGCTGCTCACCGCGCAGCTGTACTTCCCGGGAGATGCACACAATGACGATGATATCGCCACTGCGGTAAAGCCCGAACTGCTGCTGGACATCCAGCCAGCAGAATCCGGTAACGGCAAGCAGGTCACCTACGACTTCGTACTTGACCCAGTAAAGTAAAGCAGAACTTAGAAGCACCGTCTGACGCTGTATGGGAGCGTTAGGCGGTGCTTTTTTGTCTCCAGCTCCGGGGTTTCAAACCTGTTCGGCCCGATGGTCAAAGGCCAATGGCAAGAGGTCCTGGCAAGCACCGGGCCCGCCGGTGAAATGCTGGATGCCTACCCCCGCAAATACCCTGCCGTCCGCGGCCCGCACCGCGGCGCCCAGCGTATGAATACCGTCTTGGCCCACACCTGCATTGGTGGTCGAATCAATCGTTACGCGTGCAAAATTGATGAGCTCAAGGTCACTGACTGTCAACGGAAGCGCGGAGGCAGGAATGCTCAACGGCAAACTTCAGCGTAGGCGCTTGCCCCTTCCTTAGCTTCGGATACCTTCGTAGACTCAACCTTGAATTAGCAAACGTTTCCCCCCACCGGAGGTTTGACCTATGCCGCGTATTTTGAGGTTTGATCATGTTGGTATCACCGTTCAAAATCTTGAGAAAGCCACGGAGTTTTTTGTGCGTCTCGGTCTTGAAATCGAAGGGAGCACCTTCGTTGAAGGCGATTTCATTAACACCGTCACTGCGCTGCCCAACGCGCGTTCCGAAATTGTGATGTTGCGTATCCCGGGTGGTGATACCGCGGTAGAGCTTTCCAGCTTCATTCGTCCCGCGCACCTGAGCGGATCTCCGCAGAACATGGCCAACGAGCTGGGTATTCGAAGCCTGTCTTTTGAAGTTGATGATCTGCAAGGCCAGGTCGAGCGCCTAAAAGCCCAAGGTTATGGACTAGTGGGTGGCATTGGCACATATGAGGGTTCTTGGAAAATGGCTTATATCCGCGGCCCCGAGGGAATTCTTGTGGCCCTGGCGCAGCGTCTGGGCTAAAAAACTTCCCATGAATTGCTTCAGTTGCTAGGATTCGAGAAAGGCAGCAAAACACCTTGTGAGAAGTTCTTTACACAACCTTTGCCACCATCTAATTTCTAGTAAAGGCATCTACAACATGGCAGCAGATGGGTCATTTCAAAAGCGTTTGCAATCGCACAAGGCCACTCTCACCTCAGGTGCCGGGATACTTGGGCTTGCGCTCTGCGCGGGGCTTATCTCGGGCTGTACGGCCATTGACAACTATTCAGGCGACACCTGCGATGGAGAAAAACCTGTGGCCTCCCTCGAAGAAGCTGGCCGAGCATTGGTCACCGCCGTCTACGCCGGCGATCTCGACGGCGTATGTCGTGTCACTGCCGCGCCTGCCGACGGTCATCCGCCCAGCGATCAAATGGTCGCGGCAACAAAAGTCATCTTGCAGGAACAAGGGATCACCCCGGACGATCTGAAGATTACCGTGGACGAACAACTCGGCAGTGGCATCTTGGTAATGCTCAGCGATGGGTCAGCTGATCCTGCACAATCCATAGAACTATTTGGCACGGCCGTGCGTGCCGAAGGGTTTACTATCGGCCTCCCACCGCAGGTATATCCCACGGAACCTTCCCATCCAGCTTCTCAATCGGCAAGCGTAACGGACTAGGTTTGGTGCCGTGAACGCAGCCGATGAATCGCGAATAATCTTCGAGAAAAACAACCAACGATAAGAAATAGCGGCTAGACTCAGGCAGACATCGTTGCCCCTTAGGAGGCCACATCATGTCAAAGGTCTATTACAGCGCCCCGCTCATCTTGCTGATTGCAGTCTTGATAATTTTCGCTTTCACCCAGTGGTTACCATTGCTCTTAGTGATCCCTGGCACAGCTGCGGCGATGCTCGTCGGCAGGCAACATTTCACGACCGGCCCGACGCAGAACTCCTTGAAAACAGACCGGGAATAGTCCACTTCTCGTGCGTTAGTAGTGCGCACTGTTACTCAGCGAACCCCTCACGGGTCAGTGCAGCAAGTTCGGTACGAGTTGAAACGGCCAGCTTCGCGTAGATTTTTGTCAGGTGGTACTGCACGGTTTTGGTGCTGATAAATAGTTCTTCGGCTACGCGGCGGTTGCTGGCGCCGTCACACACAAGTTTGGCAACGGTCTGTTCTTGCGCCGTGAGGGTGGACCAGTCGGTCACATTTCGGCGCGACATGCCGGTACCACTAGCTTGCAGCTCGCGGGTGCAACGCTCAATGTAGGCGGTCGCATCAAGATGCGTGAAAGTGGCCAACGCCCGAGTTAACGGGGCAACGCATTCGGCGCGTTTTCCGGCTCGGCGTAAGCACTGCCCATATGAGAGATCAATTCGCGCTCGATAATACGCGGCGCCGATGCCCTCCAAATGCCTTAAAGCCTCTTCAAAGATCTCCCGCGCACCATCGATGTCTCCGCGAGCCGCTGACAGCATTGCTTTCACACTCAGATACCGTGCGCTACTGCTGTGATGACCGGTTGCTAGGGAAACATCTAACAGCGGTCGGATAAACTCTTCGGCCTCAGCTAGCCTTTCGGCTCGAATCAAGGCACCCGCATAGGTGTCCTGCCATGTCCAGAAACCTGGCTCATCAATACCCTGGGTACGATCAAGTTTGAGTAATGGTTCCAAGGCCAAGAGGACGTCTTCATGATTTGCTTGCGCTCTGGCGACCTCCGCACGGGCAATTCGGTAAGGCAATTCCATCACCGGATAGCTACCAATTTTGGCCCATGATTTGGCTAGGTGGACCTCGACTAGTTCCCAATTTCCGCGCAACGCGTGGATCATTACCGCGGTGGCTTGGATCAGCGGTCGAAGTACCTGAATTTCAGAGCGTTCCTGAAGCGCCTGCGCCGCCCGCACGGTCTCTAGCGCTTGGTCCCAATCTCCCATTAAGAACTCCGCACGCGCTAACCACGCCTTAGCCCACAGGGCAATACGCAGTGACCCCTCGCTGAAATCGGTGGAGCTGGCAGCAGTCAGCTCATGACGAGCAAGTTCCACCCGGTCAGAGGCTAAGTACACCCACCCCAAAGACATTTCTGCGCGTTGGCGTTGAGCCCCGGTAGGCAGCTTTGCGAGCAAACCAAGAAGTACCTGTTCACCTTCGTCGCGGCGTCCCATCATTGCCAGCCCCAGGCCCTGAATAGCTGCGCTTTCAATAGCCAGTGGACTATCAACCTCCGCTAAATCCAGAGACTGCTCGGCCCAATCTAGAAGTTTTTGACCTTCCAATTGGCAGAGGGAATGTAATACCCGGCGCTGCGAGATGACAGCCATGGCATCACTAGCCTGAGCTTGAACAGCATTCTGCCAAGCGCTGGTGAGCCACCGATTAGCGGTATTCGCGCGCCCCTGCAAAATGGCGATATAGCCGGAGAGCACATCTCGTTCAGGACTGCTCGCTAAACTTGCAAGCTGGTGTGAAAAAGTTTGGGCTCGACGTAACTCACCGGCAGCAACGATGGCATCTACCGCTTTAAGTAGCAGGGAGTCACGTTCCTGCGGGTTGGGAGTTAAGTGGGTGGCGCGAAAAAAGGCAGTTGCCGCCGAAGACCATTCACCACGTTGCCCTTGGGCCACCGCATATGTGGCTAACGCACGGGAGAGACCAACGTCAGGCAAGAGGCTGGCATCAGCCCGGTGGCCGAGCATGGCACCGTGGCCTTCCACAATTTTCGCCGCGGCGGTGTGCAACCGAATCCGCGTACTCAAAGGAATCTGATGGTAGACCGCCATCCGAGTCAGCTGGCTTTCAAATCCTAGCCGCACCATGCCGCTGTGCCCGTGGGTTTGCACCAGCGAGACATCGACTAACTGTTGCAGCGGGCTTAATGGCTCGGTGACCTGCGCAAGTCTGACAATAAGATCGAGTCTGGCTTGTACGCCTAAAATCGTGGCCGCTTCCAGAATGGCACGGGCCTGTGGCTCAATTTCTTCGAGTAAGCGTTTGATATGTAACGACAGGGCCCGTGGTGCTGGTGGCCACCGATTCCATTGTTCCCAGCTTTGTTCCGGGTTCTCCTGCACTATATCAAGGATCGTCTGAAGATTGCCTTGCGTGTACTCCACCAGCTGCTCGGCAGCCATCGCCGGCAGCTCAATACCCAAGCGGGTAAAAACAATCTCACCGATTTGTGCCGACGTTGGCAAGGCCAGTCGTATCCGCGTCAATTCACTGTCATCAAGAAATTCCCGGGCTTCGGGCGGCAACGTGGCTAGGTCATTATCTCGAATTGCCAAGACGATGAGCACTCGTTCGGTGCGCAATCGCCGCCAGGCGTAGCGCACCGCCGCGAGGCTCTGAGCATCGACCCACTGCACGTTTTCAATCACCAATACCCGGGCGCGCTCTGGTTCCGCACGAAGGTAATGCAACAAGGCGGGGCCCAGATCCGCTGGTGCTCCAATACCGATAGGTTCCAGCAATGGCCCAAGTGCAGCCGCTGGTTCGTCCGCCTCCCAGCGAGAAGCGGTCACCATGCTGACGGTCGCTGCACGAGATCGAGTGTGCATCCGTCGGATGACGGTACTCTTACCGCTACCTTGTGGCCCTTGCAGCACGGCGAGGGCACTGCGTCCTTGTTCCGCGTCGCGCAAAAGGGTGGCGAGTGTATCTTGAGCTTCCTGCTGGCTCAATTTCACACCCACCACCCCTTTGTTAATATTTTTCACCGAATCGATGTTCAACTACTTTTCTGTGCCGGTCACCAAGAGCTCACGCGCCGGCTGCAGCGCATTGGATCGAGACATGGGTACAAAGGTGGTGACCAATGTTCCAACGATAGCAACACCAGCAAAAACGTAGAACGCAGTCCCTGGGGTCGCTCCCGCGCTCAGTAGCAGTCCACCGGCCAGCGGGCCGAAAATACCGCCGAGGCGGCCGAATCCAGCGCACCAGGCAACGCCTGCTCCGCGAGCGGCACTATGGTAATAATTTGAGACAAATCCGTAGATCAGCACCTGGGTTCCGATAGTTCCCACACCAGCCACCGCCACTAGTGCCAAGAGCAGCAGCAGTGGCAACTTCAGTGTCATCAGCACCATTGCAAGCGCAGCTAGGAAGAAGGTCACCGCGATGACCTGTTTGGGGCCGGTACGGTCTGCTGCGACCGAGGCAAGCAGTCCGCCAAACACCGCGGCAAGGTTGAGTACCAGGAGGAATAACAGTGAGTGGGATTTGCCGTAGCCCGCTTGCAACATGATTTCCGGCATCCAGGTGTTCAAGCCATAAGTAAGCAATAATCCTGCGAAGCTCATCATGCCCAGCAGTGCTGTTGGCAAGGCGTAGCGTTTGGTAGCCAGGGCCGCGAAGCCCACTGCTTCTGCTTTCACGTTCTCGGTTTTAGCATCAATTGGCAGTTCCAGAACAATCCCGGTGCGCGCCGACATTTCTTGTGCTTCGGCTACCCGACCACGTGACAACAGCCATTGTGGGGATTCCGGAAGTTTGAACCATGCCATTGGCAGGAGGAAGAGTAATGGCAAAGCACCGATCATGAATAATCCACGCCAGCCGATGAGGTCGGTGAGCACCAGCGCCAAGAGCGAGGCGAGCACACCACCCATTGGCACGCCGGAATAAACGATGGCGTTGTAGTAGTTACGACGGTTTTTCGGTGCAAATTCAGCCACAATGGCACCAGCGGTGGCCACCAATGCACCCACTCCCATGCCCGTGAGGAAGCGCAAGATCCCGAACCAGAACGAGTCTGGAGCAAAAGCGGTGAGCGCCATGCCAATGGAGAACCAAATGATGCCGGTGAGCATCACCTTGCGGCGGCCTAGATAATCACCGATGGCACCCGTAGTCAGCGCACCAACCATCACGCCTAGCAAGGCGTAGCTTCCCAGAAGTCCTGCGGCAGCGGCATCAAGCTGTCCCAGCTGGCTGGGATCTGCGAGCAGGGTGGAAACGATAGTTCCGAAAACTACCAGGTCATAACCGTCAAAGATCAGTGCGATGGCGGCGATAGTGACCACCCAACGTACCGTGTTCACTTGCTTGGAACTGTTTATTGTAGGGCTGGTCATCACGTGATTTCCGTTCATTTGCTGTATCTGGGGGCACCTCGTTGTGCCCCAGAAAATACGTGCCCGGCGGGTACAGCTACTGCACCGGGATCAAGATGATTAACGAAACGGCCCGTCGCAACGGGCCGCTTCATTCGATAATCAGTCGAACTATCCGAGGTCTCCGCCGGCCACCGCGAGGGTTGCGCCGGTAATATAAGAGGCTTCATCTGAGGCTAGGAACACGATCGGAGCGGACTGCTCGTCCAGGGTTCCATACCGTTTGAGCAAAGTTGAGTCCACGGTCTGGTCAACAATTGCCTGGTACCAGGCCTGCTCCTGCTCGCCTTGTGGGGCGGGGCCGCGCTTGACCTGACGTTCTGGCGCTTCGGTACCACCTGGTGCGGTAGCCACCACACGAATTCCGTGCGGTGCACCTTCCATGGCCAATGCCGAGGTAATTGCCTTCACTCCACCCTTCGCTGCTGCGTAGGGCACCCGGTTCATGCCACGAGTGGCCACCGAGGAAACGTTGACAATGGTGCCGCCACCGGCGGCAACCATCACCTCGAAGGTTGCACGGCACATCCACAGGGTGGGGAACAGCGAACGCTGAATCTCCTTTTGGATTTCCTGTGGCGTGTAATGCTCATAGGGTTTAGCCCAAATGGTTCCGCCCACGTTATTGATCAGCACATCAATCCGGCCGAATTCATCCATGGCCGCGGTAACCGCTGCCATGGCGCCCTCGTAGGTTTCCAGATCCGCGGTAGCACTCAGCGCATGCGCCGAGTGAGCTCGCAAACCCTCTGCCACTTCATGGATCAATGGGGCTCGGTCAACCAGCACCAGGTCTCCGCCCTCGGCAGCAATACGCCGAGCTACTGACCAGCCGATTCCCTGTGCGGCACCGGTGACCATCACTACCTTGCCGGCAAAACGTCCGGCATGGAATGACTCGGGCAAGCCTGCAGCTTTGGTCAGATTGCTCGTGGTGTCGGCGCCGCTCACTTGTTCAGTTCCTTGGATGCGGCAGCCATGGTGGCCTTGGCATGCTCGTTGTGCGCGATGATCGCGGTACGTGCCGCGGTGATGTCCTGCTGTTCAAAAGCTGCCACGATGTCCAGATGGTCTTTATCCACCGCTCCATCGATCCAATGTTCTTGTCGCAAGACCTTGGCCATAATTGCCGGTACTTCGAGTCGGGTATAAGCCTGCAGCAGGTGTTCGTTGCCCACACAGGTGAACAAGAACTCGTGGAATGCGTCGTTGGTGACGGTAAATTCGTCGGCATTGACGAACTTTTCTCCATCGAGTGTCTTTCCTGCGATTTCTGCCAGGATCTTAAACTCTCCCAGCTGCTGCTCGGTCAACCTGCCCATGGTCAGTTCCACAATCGCCAGTTCCAGCGCCATCCGAGCATCAAACTGCGCCTGGAAAGTTGCGTGTTCCTCACCGATTTCATATTCGGTGACTGCCCTCGCAACCACTGCCTCGGCTTGCTCCACAGGGGCTGCAACCTCGGTAGCCGGCGCCGCATCTGGCAGTACCGCGAGCGCGAATTTCTCGAAGTAGAAGTTCTGTGGCTTGATGCCTTCGCCTTCGAGGTGGCGGCGGACGCCTTCGACCATTGGAGGTGGACCGCAGAGGTAGATATCCACGTCGCCCTCGGCCAGATGCTGTGGTTCGAAGTGGTTGGTGACGTAACCCTTCTTTGCCGCGGCACTATTTGGGTCGCCCACCACGGTGTCAAAGCTGAAGCCTTCGATACGCGCGGTGTAGTTTTCAAGCACGTCCAGCTCAACCAGGTCGGTGTCGGTGTTCACGCCATAGATCAGGTGGACCGGGTGTGCGTTGTCCATGCCGACAAGCTTTTCCAAGATGGACAGCAGTGGGGCCAGACCGGTGCCGCCGGCAAGCAGCAGCGACTGGCGCTTTGGTTCGCGCAAGAAGAAGCTGCCCATTGGGCCGGTGAAGTTTAGTCGGTCCCCGACCTGTGCCACGTCACGCATGTAGGTGGACATTAGTCCCCCATCGGTGATGCGGATCAGGAAGGACACCGTGCTCACCTCGGGGCCCGAGCTGAAGGAGTAGGAGCGCGTCTGTCCCTCGGAGCCGGGAACTTCGATGTTCACGTACTGGCCGGGCAGGAAGTTCAGCTCTTCGCGGTTGTCCACTTCGAGGCTGAAGGCGTAGGTCGTTTCGGAAATGCGGCGGATCTCGGTCAGCGTTGACTCGTAGACGCTCGCCGCGGTTTTAGCCACATCCGAGGTGGTGGGGATCTGCAGGACCAGGTCCGATTCCGGAACCATCTGGCAGGGAAGGCAGAAGCCGGCCTCGGCTTCGTCATCGGTCAGCGCCTCTTCGATGTAATCGCCACCGTCAAACTTGCCCGATTCACAGAACGACTTGCAGGTGCCGCAGGCGCCGTCACGGCAGTCCAGCGGGATGTTGATCCTTGCCTTGTAGGAGGCGTCGGCGACGGTTTCGCGGGGGCCAACTTTGATGAAGCGGGTGATCCCGTCCTCGAAGGCTAGGGCGACCTGATAAGTCATAATGGGGCTCTTTTCAAAATGATGCTGACAGCGCAGCAGGAAGTTCTTGGCCGTGATGCGCCGAGCTAAAGGCTCGACGCATCACGGGCTGACCGGGGTGTTCTCGGCCGAATTAGATGTGGTAGATATCCACTACGTGGTGGATATAGTCGTTCTTCAGCACTACCTTCTTTGCGGTGATCACAGGCTGAGTGCCGGAGTAATCAATCGTGTAGAACGAGGTTCCAAAGTAGGTGTCCACGTTCTGGTAGCGGTAGTACAGGGTGAACCAGTTGAAGCGCACCTCAACCTTGTCCCCGTCAACTGAAACGATCTCAATGTTGTTGATGTTGTGTCCGGTGCGTGGTTCAGGCAACGAGGTGGCCGAGGAACGGTCGGTCTTGATACGAAAAACACGGTCTTCCAGACCGCCACGGTTTGCGTAGTAGATCAACGAGATCTCGCGCTGCGGGTCTTCGGTGAGCTTGTCGTCATCGGCCCATGCTGGCATCCAGAAGGTGGCTTCCGGGTGGTAGCAATCAATCCAGCGATCGAAGTCACGGTCATCGAGGAAGCGGGCTTCCTGGTAGAGGAACTGTGCGACATCGGCGGTGGTGATGGTGCCGTTGGACGTCGCTGCCTCGGTTAATGCAATGGTGCTCATGTGAATTTTCCCTTCGGCCTTAGTTCTGTGCTTCGCGTTCGGCTGCCAGCGCGTTGCGCATAGCCGAAAGCCAGTAGCCGTGCTGGATGGGGTACAGTCCCTCGTCTTCGGTGCGTGCACCGGAGGCGATTGGTTCTAGGCCAATGGCCTTGGCACGTTCGTCGGCACCGGTGATCTGGTGTGCCGCGCCACGGCTCATGTCATTCCACTTCGCCGCGGTAGCCATGTAGGTCTTCTGGCAGGAGCGGAACTCCTCCAGGTCATCCGGGGTAGCCATACCCGAGGCGTTGAAGAAGTCCTCATACTGGCGGATGCGGTTGGCACGGGCAGAGTCTGATTCGCCCTTGGGAGCGATGCAATAGATGGTGACCTCGGTCTTATCTACGGCGACCGGGCGGAACACGCGGATCTGCGAAGAGAATTGGTCCATCAGGTACACGTTCGGGTACAGGCACAGGTTGCGCGAGACACCGATCATCCAGTCGGCCTTAGCTTCGCCGTACTTGGCAACCAGCGCGTCGCGCTGTTCGGCCAAGGGACGGTTTGCGGCGTCCAGCCATTCGGTCCAGAGCAGCAGGTGGCCGTTGTCGAAGGAGTAGAAGCCGCCTTCCTGCTTGTCCCAGCCGCCGGCATCCATGGTCTTGGTGTCGTTGCTCGACTCACCGGAGGCACGGCGTGCCTGAGTGGCCGCGTAGTTCCAGTGGGTTGCCGACACGTGGTAACCATCGGCGCCGTTTTCGGCCTGCAGCTTCCAGTTACCGTCATAGGTGTACGTTGAGGAACCGCGCAGGACCTCTAGTCCTTCTTCGGACTGATCAACGATCATGTCGATGATCTTTGCCGCTTCGCCCAGGTGCTCTTCGAGCGATGGGACGTCTGGGTTCAGTGAGCCGAAGAGGAAGCCGCGGTAGTTCTCGAAGCGGGCAACCTTGGTCAGGTCGTGCGAACCGTCCTTTTTGAACTGCTCCGGGTAACCGGCTCCGCGCGAATCCTTAACCTTGAGCAGCTTGCCCGAGTTGTTAAAGGTCCACCCGTGGAACGGGCAGGTGAACGTGGTGCGGTTATCCGTCTTGCGGCGGCACAGCATCGCACCGCGGTGGCTGCACGCGTTGATGATGGCGTTCAGTTCATCCTGCTTATTGCGCGAGATGATGATCGGCTGACGACCGATGTTGGTGGTGAAGTAGTCACCGATGTTGGGGATCTGGGATTCGTGGGCCAGGTAAACCCAGTTGCCCTCCCAGATGTGCTTCATCTCCAGCTCAAAAACTTCTTCATCGGTGAAAATGTTTCGGCTGGTGCGGTATTCACCGGTCTCGGGGCTGTCAACAAGCGCTTTGTCGAGCACCTCGGATACGGCGTTTAAAGTCTCAGTCATGATGTGGTTTGCTCCATCCTTCATCTGGGGCCCGGCAGGGCTCAACCGCTGCTGGCGGCCTTCGATGGAGTTAACCCTGACAGGTTGTGCGCCTCATCACACTAGGCATCTACCTAGGCTTGGCCTAGGCATTCGCACTAGGAGTTTACGCATATCAAAGGCTGTTTTTTAAGTATTTGTTGTTTGCTAGACACCTGCGTAACCTTGACGGACGATTCACTGATCAGTGAACGGGCGCACCCTGATACCCGACGAATAAAAGGCCAAAATCCGTGGCCTGCGCTGGCTCGGACGAGATATTTTCCTCTCGGAAATTTGCACTGGATTTACCACCATGGCGAAGCTCCATGCCGGTTCACTGCTGGTAATTTTGCATCCAGCCCAGCATGCCGAGCCAGCTGCGCAGTCCCTAGTTCTCGATGGCATCTGCGAGTAGCGATTTTCGTGACCAGAGAGTTCCAGAACCCACTAGCGGTCACGACTCTCGGATGATTGTTGCTAAAGTAAAGTGACACTTTAGTTTTGAGGATTGCCGTGAATCAGGAAATTTGGCCGGTTAGCACCCGCCCACGCAGTGTGGCGACTCATCAAAAAGTCTTGAAGTCGACGGCGCAGCTGCTACGCGAGGTCGGGTTCCGGGGAATTTCAGTTGAACGCATCTCTGAACATTCGGGAGTCAGCTCGGCGACCTTATATAAGCATTGGCCCACTAAAAATGCGATAGTTGCCGAAGCTTTTGGACGTGTCACAAGCGAGGCACTGCAATTCCCCGTGGATGGTGACCCACTGACAGATCTCGTTAATTGCACGGTCGAATCGCTTACTTTTCACAGCGTGCAGAGCGGTCGAGTATTTTTCCAGCTTTTGGCCGCTTGTTCCGTAGAACCGCAAAGCGCAGCGTACATCGATCAGTTCTATATGTCACCCCGGAGAGAAGCCCTCAAACCACTTTTCGCGCGAGCCCTAGCCTCGGGTCAATTGGCCCCCGGGCTGAATATAGAGATGGCCATCGACGTGGTTTATGGGGCGGCGGTCTTCCGGCTGATGCGCGATGCCGACAATGTAGCTGTCGTAGACATCGAAGAAACTGTGCGTTGGTCCGTCCGCGGCCTCTTGGCTGAACAACCCTAGGCATTTGCCTCCCAGTCCCCCATCACTTCAACATAGAACGAGATCTCGTGGCACACGCCAATAACTTCGTCACCGATAAATTCGGCTTCACCACCGCACTGATCGGCCTTTGCCTCATCGCGGCACACTCCGGCACTCCCTCGCCACTCTTTCCGCTCTACTCCGAGCAATGGGGATTATCCCCGCTAGAAGTCAGTAGCGTTTTCGCCGTATACATCCTCGGCCTGCTGGTCACCTTACTGACCTGTGGCGCACTGTCGGATCATATTGGTCGGCGCCCCGTAGCTTTTTGCGCATTGCTGATCGCTGCCGCATCGATGCTGGTCATGGCGTTCGCCGATTCGCTTAACGCCCTCTTGATTGCTCGAGTTCTGCAAGGTATCGCCTCGGGTCTTGGATTTGGCACCTTGGGTGCCGCGCTTTTGGATTACTCTCCCGCATCACGCCACGGCACAGTCGCAATGCTCAACGGCGCGGTGCCACCGGCGGCTATTGGGTTCGGCGCATTACTTAGTGGAATTCTTGTCCAGTTCGCACCACACCCATTTCAGGTTCCTTACCTAGTGGTGGCCTCGCTTCTGATCCTTGCCCTCGTCCCTGCGTGCTTACTTAAGGAACGCCACCCTCGCCGTCCAGGCGTACTTCGTTCGTTGGTCCCCTCGGTGCTGATCCCCAAAGAAGTACGCCGCGAATTCTTCGTTGCTGTGGGCGCACTGCTTGCCAGTTGGGCACTGGTCGGAATGAATTTGGGGCTCGGCGCGAGCATCAGCAAAACCTTGCTGAATATTCAGTCGCCCACACTTGGCGCTTTAGCCATAATGGCGGTGACCGGTACCAGTTCAATACTCGGTGTACTCACCTTCCGGTTCAATGCACTCAAGGTCATGGTCCTTGGCTGTGCGGCCTTGATCGTAGGTTCTGCTTGCCTCGTGCTCGCGGTTTATACGGAAAGTGTCGCTGTATATTTCATCGCAAGCATTATTGGTGGCATCGGCTTGGGTGGTGCCTTCCAGGGTGGCTTACGCACCATTGTGGAGCGCGTTCCAGCACTACAACGCGGAGGTACGCTTTCTTCGGTATATCTGGTTAGCTATCTAGCATTTGGGCTACCAACGCTCATCGCCGGGCTGCTGATCCCGAGCTTCGGATTGAAGAATGTCACTTACGGTTATGCCGGTTTTGTCATGCTCTTATCTCTGATTGCCTTGGCGTTAATCGCAGGGACTTCGAGGCAGAACCGTCGCACTTCAAAGGGCTAGTAGCGCAAAAACAAGCGTAAGTGTTT
>NZ_NRGT01000071.1:40956-47494 GCF_002332285.1 Glutamicibacter sp. BW77
AAACACTTACGCTTGTTTTTCAGCGTAAAACTATTTGCGCTTTCGCTTCTTCTCCACGATCTCGGTATCGAGAATATCTGGGTCATCTAACTCCCGTTGTCCCGCTGAGATGGTATCGATTCCTTCGAAGGCCACCGCTGCGTTTTCAATGACCTTCTTGGCAAGATAACGGTTGCCTGCTCCGCCGATTACCGCTCCGATGCCAAAGGGAACCAGACGTCCGAGCATACTCGCGCCCTGGGTACCGACCATCTTGCGGATGAATTTTTTCTGCAGGCTCTTCTGCGCCGTTGCCACCAGACTAGCGGGTTTATGAGATCCAAAAGATCGCGCCCAGCCCTGCACCGGTCCAGAGCCTCGTCCCGCCGCTTGACTTGTCAATGCGGAGATCATCGAGCTGCCTTCTTCACCCATCAGTACGCCCATGACCAGCAAACGAGACCTGTCGGGGTCATCAATGGCGATACCGTGCAGCTCTGCCAAAGACTGCGCATAGAGCGCAGAGGCTTCTAAGAACCCAAGGGTGGCAGCCAAAGAAAGCCCAAGCGCCACCGCGGTACCAACCGCTGGTACGGCAGCTGTACCGCCGACGGCAGCACCTGAACCTGTAACCACTACTAGATAGTCGCGCTCAACGGTCTTTGCCAGCTCCGCGGCTGAGGCCTGCGGATTTTTGGCGCGTAGCCGCTTGAGGTATGCCAGCACCAAGGGTCTTTGCACACCAACGCCCCGCATGATGGCGTCTTGAACGGCCGAGCGCGGTTTGCCGCTCGAATCAATAAATGTCATCGAAATGGGATCTTTGCTCATGATGTACCCAGACTAATGGCTCGAGCCTGATAGTTCCCGAGAAAATGCCGGATTTTCACCGCAAAATTATTGAATCTCTAATCCTGCAGATTTTTCCCTTGAATCGTCTGGACCGCGGTGCAAGAGTTGGTTTATGAAGAATGCACAGGCCAAACGCTACAATCAGGCACTAGATAAGGCTGGAATGGGTGAACGCCCGTTGGCCTTGCTCGATTTAGAAGCGTTTGATAATAACCTGATCGCCCTACGCGAACGGGCGCAAAACCTACCTATCCGGGTGGCTTCCAAGTCCCTCAGGGTGCGTTGTGCACTAGACCGAGTTCTGGAGCAACCTGGATTTAAAGGTATTTTATGCTTCACGCTTGCCGAGGCCCTCTGGTTAGCAAGCCACGGCTACAAGGACTTGGTTGTGGCCTACCCGCAGGCAGACCCAGCGGCCATCAGCAGATGGGCAACTAGCGAACAAGCACGACAAGAGATCACGGTAATGATCGACGATACCGACCAATTAGACTTGATCGACAAGATCGCCGTGGGGCATCAGGAATTGAAGGTAGCTCTAGAACTTGATGCTTCCTACTACCCAACAGCTACTTTCCGATTGGGCGCTGCTCGTTCGCCGTTACACGATCCCCAGGACGTGGCAGCGTTGGCTCAGCAGGTAGTTAAGCGTAAGGGTTTTAAAGTTGATGGACTCATGGGCTACGAATCGCAGATCGCTTCGGTTCCCGATGGCGGTTTGGGACTCAAAGCTCTGCTCGCTCGCAACATCCGTAAACGCAGCGCTGCTGAACTGGCCGAACGTCGAGGGGAAACGATCAGGCTGGTCAACGAGGTGACGAACCTCCGGTTCGTTAACGCCGGGGGCACCGGTTCCCTTGAAACTACCGCGCGAGAGAACGCGATTACCGAAGTGGCTGCCGGCTCTGGACTCTTCGCCCCGGCGCTGTTTGATTCCTTTAGATACTTTCGGCCCACCCCCGCCCTATATTTAGGCTTTAGTGTCGTACGTCGTCCCGAACCCGATGTCGTCACCATTCTTGGTGGCGGCTGGGTTGCTTCCGGGCCAGCGGGCAAGAGCCGGTTGCCACAGATTGCCTGGCCTAAGAAACTGAAGTATCTGCAGATGGAAGCCGCTGGCGAGGTGCAGACCCCCTTGAAGGGAGCGGCCGCCAGTAAACTCAAGATTGGCGACACGATCTGGTTACGTCACGCCAAAGCCGGGGAACCGGCCGAACGGGTCAATCGGCTAGCGGTGTATTCAAAGGGACAGATAGTCGATGACTGGCCTACCTACCGTGGCGAGGGAAAGGCTTTCTTGTGAGGCGCTTCGCCAACTTTTCACGGACCGTCACCGCGACTCCGGCCCAGTGGCATAGCATCTCAGATCCGGGGCAGCTTCCGCAGATTTTTAGCGCTGCCGCGGATCAAGGATTGACGGTGCGTACCGTCGGCGCCGGGCATTCTTTTACTCCATTGGTGCAAACCAACGGAGTACTAGTGAGTCTTGACGGTTTTCAAGGAATCGAAGAAGTCGACGCATTCACCCATGAAGTCACCTTCCGGGCTGGTACCCGTTTATGGCAGATTCCACGGCTACTTGAACCATTTAATCTGGCTCTCGAAAACATGGGCGACATCGATCGGCAATCCGTTGCTGGTGCTATTAGCACCTCAACGCACGGGACTGGTCTTGGTTTCACTGGTTTTAGTGGTGCCGTCACCGGGATTCGTATCATGCTCGCCGATGGGACTCATCAGCGAGCATCAGCGACGGAAAACCCCGAACTTTTTCACGCCACCAGAGTAAGCCTTGGCGCGCTGGGTGTGATCACACATGTCAGGTTGCGTTGTGTCCCGCATTTCTTATTGCACGCGGTAGAGCGGGTGGAAGACATCGAGCAGATAGCACAAAACTTTATCGACCGTTCCAAACAGAACGACCACGTGGAATTTTTCTGGTTCCCCGGCACCAAGCGGGCGATTGTCAAAACTAATACACGGTTAGCAGCGGGCAGTAGCCTACCAAGAATGAATTCGTTCTCCAGATGGGTCAACGATGAGCTGGTCTCAAATGGTGCCTTGCAAGGAATTAGCACCCTCGGCGCATTACGCCCGCAGTGGATCCCGAAGCTGAACCGCCTAGCTACCTCTGTACTTTCAAATAGGGAGTACACCGACCGCTGGGACAAGGTGTTCACCTCGCCCCGACGCGTTCGTTTCACCGAAATGGAATACGCTATTCCACTGGAGAACTTCACCTCGGCTTTCGCTCAACTGCGCTCGTATTTGGATAGTGTTCCCGCTCAGGTGGTGTTTCCCGTAGAGGTTCGAACAGCGGCCGCAGACGACACCTGGTTAGGCACCGCCAGCGGACGAAACAGCGTATACATTGCAGTGCATCAATATATCCATGATGACGTTCCACAGTACTTTCCTGAGGTGGAGAAGATACTGCGCGAGTTTGACGGGCGCCCCCACTGGGGCAAAGAACATTCTCTGGGCGCAGCAGATTTATCTGCGTGCTATCCGCGTTTTGGTGATTTTCAAACTGTACGTACTGCAGTTGACCCTAGAGGTTTATTCCTCAACAAGTATCTTAGACGCCTGCTAATGGGCGAAGCCTAGAACTGAACGTCGGTCCAAATTAGTGCAGGGTCAGGATTATTAAGCTGAGGTGGGCCGTCCACGGATTGAGCCTGTGCCGGCTCCCGGTCGCCAATATGCCCCTGCCCAAGTACTTGCCAAGCAGAGTTTGGAACAAGGTAATTTCCCGAATCGCTGATGGCGTCCGGACGGTTTATCTGTTTCAGTAAACCATCACGAGCAGTCAATGAGGATGGCTGCTGACCTAGTACTCCGGCGACAATGTACGGGGCATTCCCAACACCATCGATTTTCTTGGACTGGTCGTCGCGCAGGTACTTTTTGCCATTTAGGTAATCGTCAACCACACGCAGTTGGTCCAGTTCTCGTGATTCGGCGAATGAGTATCCAGCGAAGTTGTCGTCGGTTTGGACCGCGATCAGATGTACCTGTTTTCCACGATACTCAATGGGAATATCCCAGAGCCCGCTACTCATTACAGGAATTGATGCTGCCAACGCCCCGCTGAGCCCAGAGTCATCAAGACGACTCTCGGGCATTTGGTCCCATTTGAATTCCGAGACGCTGGTGACCTGGTCAGGGGTGATCTGATATTTGGAGAGCACTACGACGGATCCTTGGCCCTCAAAATCCGCTTGCCCCCAAGCATCCTCGGGGCCACCAACAATTCGATCCCCATTCAGGTCTGCTCCGCTGGGCTTACCCTTGGACCCCACACCTAAGTACACGTAGTCGTACTCGACATCCGCACGCGCATCATCCGGGTTATTAAGATAGCGATCTTGGAATACTTCGACGGCCTGCTCATTTGCGTCCATACCGGTCAAGACCACAACATCAGCATTGGCTGCGGTGATACTATCCGCCGCTAGCGCCGCTTGCCTATCATCGCCTTGTAAGAGGTCGGTGGCTAGTTGCCCGTCGATTTCGCGGGAAATCTGCGTATCGACGGTCGCGATGCGCAGCGATGTCTCTGAGGGTTCTTGACTCGGCGCAGGGCGCGGATCTTGCGCTTCCCAGGGGGCGGCAATTGCGCCAGCGGCGGGAAGCAGTAAAAGCGCTCCCAAACCTAGGCTTACCGTTCCTGCTAAAACTTTGCGCACTCTGCCACCCTACGCCGGATCAGTACTACTTTTCCAGCATCTTAATCGGATTGTGATGACTGCGCCGCGGCGGCTTTGGCGTTAGCCTCCAGCACTTCTTCCATATAAGGTGCCCGAACGTTCGGTGAGATGCGCGCATCCACCAGACAAATGCCCTTCGATCCGTGCTGTACCCACTGTTGAACCTTTGCAAGATCAGCCACGGATTGCACCCGGATACCAGTGGCTCCTACCGCGCTAGCCAGTGCCGCAAAGTCGACGGTTGGAATGAGCATGGGGTCCTCGTGAAGACCAATTGAGCCATACTGGTGAACTTCTGCACCATAGGCGGAATCGTTGTAGATGACGATGACGCCACTGCTAATAGTGCGGACTATCGACTCCAGATCTGCCAGTCCCATCAAGAATCCCCCGTCCCCGGCGGCCAGCACTACGGTACGTCCCTCGGCCGCGACTCCGGCTCCCACCATCGAAGCAATGCCTAGACCAATTGACTGATAAGCGGTACCAACACAGGTCAACGACCTAGCGCCCGTAGTTGACCAGTACATGGGTCCCCAACCAATGAAGTGTCCCCCATCTTGCACCAGCACCCGGTTTGGGGGAAGAATTTTCTCCAGTTCACTAGCTACGCGGCGTGGATCAAGTAGGCCATCGGCGGCAAGCTCATCACCTAGAGGGCGGGCGCGCACCAAGCTAAGGTCTACCGAGGAAGCCCATGCAGATTTCTGGCCGTCGTAGCAATCAAGCAAGCCACGGATTGCTGCCCTGATATCCCCTGTGGCGAAGTAATCCACGCGGGAATTTGTTGCGGTGGCTGCTAAATCAATTTGCACCACCTTCGCCTGCGCATTAATTAGCTCTCCAAAGCGCATGGTGAATTGGTTCAGTCCCGCGCCAAGTACCAGCACGGCATCAGACTGCGCAATGATTTGCGCGTTTCGTTCCGTGGAAAAACCTCCGGTAATACCCAGATCATAGGGGTAGTCCAGCAGATCTCGGGCCAGCAAGGTTCCGGAGGTCGTAGCGCCCAGACACTTGGCAAGTTCAGTGATCTCGGCGGCAGCCTCGATGGCTCCGCGACCATAAAGAATGTGCGGACGCTGGGCTCCAGCCAAGATTTCGGTGATGGCGCTGATCTGCGAGATGTTCAGTTCTGGTGCTGGAGGGGTGCTACGCAGGGATGCAAAATCTGGCAATTCACCTTCGAGGCTTGATACCGGTGCGAGATCATACGGGATGGCAAGAACCACGGGAATTTGCTCGCGTAGTGCGTGAGCGGCGGCCTTTAGTGCGGTGGCACCCGGAGTATGGCGATCCACCACGTAGCGTACTGCTCGGACTCCTGCGTCGATGGCCGCCTGATCAATATCCCACGCGCGCAGACCCGTGGTTGGCGCATCTCCGGTGACAAGCAGCAACGGGGTGCGCGCTGCGGCGGCCTCCGCTAGCGCGGTGACGGCATTGCTGTAGCCCGCGCCGTAGGTGGTCGAAGCAATCGCCAGACGATTGGAAATTCGGAAGTAGGCATCTGCCGCGGAAACCGTTGCAGATTCGTGGCGTACCGCGGTGTAATCAAAGCCGGCACGAACTGCGGCGTCGAGGAAGTGTGCGTTGCCGTTGCCCATGAGACCAAAAATCTGTGGCGCAATTGGCTTAAGGGCATGGGCGATGGCAGCTGAAACGCTGGACATAATGGACTCTTTTCCTAAAAAGGAGTTGAAGAAAATTCCATATATGTCTGCCGTTACCGGTTGTTATTAGCAACGGGTATCGCCCCTTTTGAGAGCGCCGGAACCTTTTTGAGGCGGTCCCTGACAGGTATAAGAATAAGGTACAAATCCTTGATCGCGCTAGCTCGAGATCATTTTGAGAGTTCCTCATCTTTAAGCCGACGTGAAATATCGGCTTCCAAATCAACAATATTCGAACCGTTTACCCAACGCCTTAGCCGTACCAAGACCATCACGAGCAGAAAGGCGGTTAGCATTTTATCGGCTATGGCGGTCACAGTTCAA
>NZ_NRGT01000072.1:0-2536 GCF_002332285.1 Glutamicibacter sp. BW77
CTGATGAAAAATCTGGGCTAAAGGACGCACTGGAATCAGAGATGGGGGCCCACCCAGCGACCTCAGTCCCTGCCTGAAGACTCTCCGTGGTGGTGGGCTGCATTAGATGCTGCATATTGGTGAAATGAGAAGCAACACCTGTAGCGGCCGCATTTTCTACCGAAGATTTGGCAATCGATATTGAACTGAGAGCTACTGAGAATACGAATGCGCATATAAGCAAAGGAATGAGCGATCGCCAGTAGTAACGGCCGATCCGGATCGCTAAATGTCGAGGAGTGAAGATCTTCGTCATCGAATTTTTTGCACCTTGCCCGACTGAATGGAAAGGACTGAATCGGCGACATCAACAAGCGCTGAATCGTGCGTAGCAACAATCACGCATCGCTGATCACTGTGAGCGATTTCCCTGAGAAGAGCGGCGATACCTTGACTCGTCTCACTATCCAGAGACCCTGTCGGTTCATCAGGCAAGAGCACGGGAGCTTGAACCGTTAGAGCGCGTGCAAGAGCCAGGCGTTGTTGCTGTCCTCCGGAAAGTTCTTCAGGTACCCGCTTGGCTAGACCCTGCAGACCGACAATTTTTAGCAGGATCTCTGGATCGTTGACGTTGCGTCCACGCATCTCGGCTGCAAGTTGCAGATTCTCCGCAGCTGAGAGAAAAGGTACGAGCTGAAAATCCTGGGGAACATAAATAGACTGCGCAGTTCCAGCATCATGCTTGGAAGAATCAATGCAATATTCTCCGACGCATACCGTGCCTTGGTCAGCGATCTGAAGGCCAGCAATCACCCTCAGTAAGGTTGATTTGCCAGTTCCGCTAGGTCCAACAACTGCAGTGAGGCCGCTAGGAACTTCAAAGGTGACATCTTTGAGTACGGTAAGTACGTCTTGCCCGTCTGGGTAGGTCAGTGAAACATGGTCAACGGTCAGCATAACTCTGCTTTCAGGACAGACAGATGGCCCGCACTGACTCACAGTGCGGGCCATCAACCGATTGGTATTTAGACGTTGCGTACGGTGTAGTAAGCACCACGAGTCAACGTCGACTGGTTGGTGCTGTAAGTGGTGTTAGTCCGAGTGAACCATGAGGTGTGGTAATCAAAATCGGCAATCCGATCGAGACTGATGCGAACCTTTTTGTTGCCGTCAATCTTGCTGCAACGACCGGTAGCCTTATGGCTATCTGGAAGCCAGCCACGATCATCGACAAGTACACGATTCGCGGAACAAGCAGTCGCAGCATTCGCTGCGGGTGCAGCCACAAGGGCTCCACCTGCCAGAAGCCCAACAGCCGATGCCGTAGCCGCCACTAACTTGAGAACCTTATTCATAATAACTTCCTCTGATGGATGGACAGGAGGAGACTATCGCTTACGATCAGGGGTGTCAAGCATCACAAAAAACGTTTAGAAATAAACCACCGACCTCGCATGCTCTCCTCTTAAGCGAACTAGCACACTGAGTGCGCAGCTAGGGCGCGTCCAAAAATGCCACACGGCAAAAGCGCGGCTTCGCGGTACTTTCCTTCCTTTCGAATTCTAGGGATTGCGTAATCGAGACTTCTGCGCCGAGGTAAAGCCCGTCATGGGCCACTTTGAAACGCCTCCCCAAAAAAACAAGGTTGCCAAATCTGACCAAAAGAGCAGGATGCGAGCCCGAATTCAATACACGCATGCGTCTTACAACCCATGGATTGTAAGACGTCTCATCGGGCGTCACTCCCCCAGCTGAAAATCCTTGAAAACTCACTGGTCCTAAATTCTCGCAACGATGTGTTGCAACCAATAACATAGGCATGATGTCAAGACCATTAGTTGCGAGACACTTTCACAGATTCCATGACCAAACTGATCGGATACGCTCGCGTATCAACCAAAGCGCAATACACTGACCGGCAAATCCAAGATCTCCGTGCCGCCAGAGCCAGACGTGATGACCTCTATATCAACCAAGGCCGCTCCGGAGCGCTGACCAAACGTCCTGGGCTCGACAAAGTTCTCGATGCACTCCACCCAGATGACACCCTCGTGATAACTACTTTGAATCGACTGGGACGTTCGACCCAAAAATACTCGACCTCGCCGAAGAACTTCGCACTCGAAATATTGAACTGCGCTTTCTGAACCTCGGCGGCGACGTTGACACCAAAACACCCACTGGAGCCATCGCCTTCACCGCTAGGGAAGCTCTGGCCCAAATGGAGTTAGAGATCAAACGCCGCACCACCGGGCGCGATCCCGGAGGCCGACGCCCCACCTTCACCAACTGGCATATCCGCATCACACCGCACCAAAACTCATCCAAGCCGTTGAACCAGCAACCCAAATCGCTAGGGATATAGGAATGTCCCGCGTCACGCCCTACCGCAGAATAAAAGAGCACCAAGAAATAACGGCAAACTGAAGTCACCTCAAAAACGAGACCATACCCTTTTGGGTGTTGCTTTGCGGAAGAAGAAGGCACGGGCGCAATCCTAGTTTTTCTCCTCCCGCACTGAGAAGTGCAGAGATTTCCGGCTCTACTGACATATCCG
>NZ_NRGT01000073.1:0-12809 GCF_002332285.1 Glutamicibacter sp. BW77
CACGGACATTTTGGAGGGAAAGGGGGGTTCGTGACAACAATGTCTGCCTGCTTAAGCAGGTCGATGCTTTCAGAGCTGCGAAAGTCTCCGTCACCTTTGAGTGGTTTAACGCCGATTTCCTTGGGGTCAGGAACCAAGTTCCCGTTCTTGTCTCCCTCGTACTCAAGGTACACAGCTTGTTCAGCGTCATTCTGGCTGAACAGATCCGTCTCTTGGCTCTTATAACAAGTGGCTATGAGTTTTTTGAGCTGCAACTTCTCGAAGTTGTAGCTGAAGTAATGGAAGAAATTGCTGACCCGTGGATCATCGCAGTTGAGATAGACAACTTTCCCTTTGAAGTGCTTCTTATAGTGGCGCATCTCGTTCTCAATGTCGCGAGCTGCGTATAAAATTCATCTTCTTTGGCCGCTCTAGCTGCGCTCAGACTACTGTTCTTCGCCAAGATCGTAATTCGCTTCCTCATAATGGCCCGCTGCTAATCAGGCAACTGTACTGATTCTATCGAGAACTATCGAATGCTTCGGCTGGTAAAGGTTACTGCGGCAATAAGTACCCAGAAGGGCGCGACGATCGCTCTTGGTGTTCCAGCTGGCGTAACGGGCGTACTTGCCGTACTACTGAGTGCTACGGCTCTGCAAACAAGGATTTCTTCGAGGGGCCGATGAAGCGTCATTAACGATCGTTATCGAATCAATCTGCGCTTTGGTTGGTTCGGCTTTCTGCCTTAGCTATATAGCGCTGCACCGTGGACGGTGAGAGGTCTACTACTGCGGCAATCGCCCTTATGCTCATGCCTCGGTCTCGCAGGTAAAGAACAGACTCATTTTTAGATCCCTTTGAAAGCACAGATGGCGCTAACCAAAACAGATCATCGACGCATTTTCTCCATCCAACCGGCCCTGAACCATACAGGGGCCACCAAGCCATAGACGAATAGATCCGCCAAATCTGATCTTCAAGATACTTTTCCGAAGAAAGAACTTGATCAATGAACGCCTGGGCATCCTTCGGAGTAGCTGCTTCCAATCGCATGAGATTCGTCCTGTTCATCTAGAAATGTGGGCACGCCCATTTATTTGCCAGGTTCATTTTATTCTTCCCGCTGATCTGCATAAAGTTTCTGAACGCTGTTATCAAGCGATCCCATCAAAAGCAGCTCTGCAGAATTTTTTCTGGAAAGACGGTCCTAGCGGATCTGTTGAAGCGTCACGGAAAGCTTGCATTGGCTCGGGCTGTAGGACTTTGTGCTTGTCCATCTGATAGGCCGCTTCTCGCGCTACGTCACTGCGCGCGTTCAAAAACTAGATCTGGTCATCTACAGATGAATGATCCCAATAACGGTCGTTTTTGTAACGAACAGCTAACCCCGGCGACACGCCGGAGTTTTTCATTTCAGAAACGAATTTCAAATCAGGAATAACCGTGTACCCCCTTCGCGGTTCCTTATAAAGGTTTCAAAGAGTGGCGTAGCTTGTTCATGACAGGTTCGGACGTCTCACGGCACCCGGTAGCTAGCTTCACAGCAGAAAGGCGATGCTACATGGTTCAGCTGCTAAATGTCGGTGGAAGATGCAATCCTGGTATGAGTAAAACTATTGCATCAGTGAAATGGGGAAAATTATGTCTCTGATTGGACATCAAGAACGCTTGCCAGATGGGCAACTGACATTGGCTGATTTGTGGCCTGAAGAGAAAACCAAGATTGTTATTGCCGGCCTCAATCCGGCTCCGCCCAGTGTGGCTGCAGGCCACTATTACCAGGGACGCAACGGCAAGCAGATGCTGAGCCGAGTTGCCTCGGCCATGTTCGATCCGGAGTGCCTTCAGGGCGAGCATTTGGATGATGCGTTGGTGGCCATGGGTATCGGATTCACTGATTTAGTGAAAGCCCCGACTGTGGGGGAGAAAGATGTTAGCGAGCGGCAACTTGTGGAGTCCTTGCCGGAGTTAGAGCAGAAGCTTGCAGAGCGGGATGTGCGTTTGGTGATCAGCATTTATCGTCATGCGGGTTTGCGGCTCTTAGGGCGGAAGAAGTTGAAGCGCCCTGGATTACAAGATGAGCTGACCAATTGGGGCGCGCGGGTGTTCATCACGCCGAACCCTTATGGCTCTGTAGAGCAGACCCGTCCTGTGTATGAGCAGTTGGGGCATGAAGTTTATGGGATCCAGACTGAGCCGGTCTTCCAACGGAGGTTGCCTACGGACTGGGTCGATTTTTATGAGACTGTGTACAAGGTGGCTAAATTCAGTTCAATGAGCTTGGATGAAATCACGTTGAGCATGTATGACGATGAAGTGAAGGCGAAGTTGGGTGTTTTGCCGACTCCGCCCTGGCGCTTGAACAAGTAGGGTTCTACTCTGCCTTGTCGCCGAATTATTTCGGCTTCTCAATCTTTGTTTTCGCTGTGTTTCTCGCTGTCTTCTCTTGAAGAAGATGCCACAGATTTCGAGCGCATTGGACTGGATGGTTCATAGCGAGTGCTCGGTAAAGTCTGCCTATCGAAGCTTCTTGATTCGGCGGTAGAGCGTCGCACGGGACATGCCCATGTCCTTGGCGACTTGGGTTGCTGGCTCTCCGGCTTGGATGAGTTTTGCGGCGGTGCGGATCTGGGATTCGGTGAAGGTGGGGCGCCGGCCTCCCAGGTCGCCACCGGTGGTACGGCGTTTGGTGACGGAGTCGGTGATCCGTTCGCGTTTGATCTCCAGTTCCATTTGGGCGAGGGCTGCCATGACGGTGAAGACCATGGCGCCCATGGGCGTTTTGGTATCCACGTCGCCGCCGCCGAGGTTGAGTACCCGTAACCCGATATTGCGTTCTCGGAGCTCCTGGGCGAGTTCAAGCATCTTCTGGGTGGAGCGCCCGAGCCGGTCCAAGGTGGTGATCACGAGGGTGTCATCCGGATGCAGTGCTTCGAGCGCTTTATCCAGTCCGGGTCGTTTGGCGAGTGCTCCGGATTGGCCGTGGTCGGTGTAGAGATCATCGCGACGGATGCCGGCGGCGAGCAGGTCTTGGATTTGGCGGTCGGCGTCTTGCGCTTTGGTGGATACGCGGGCGTATCCGATCAATTTCGTCATCGGTCCTTCAAAAGTGTCTCGCAACTAATGGTGCAGACACTATTCTATGACATCAGTTGCGACACATAGTTGCGAGAATTTAGGATCGGTGATTTTTCAAGGATTTTCAGCCGGGGGAGTGAAGGGTGATGAGACGTCTCGCAACCTATGGGTTGCAAGACAATGCGCTAGTCGTCTTTCCTTCTAAAATACGGATCCTTATCTGAATTGCAGGCCCACCCAATGGAAAGGAGGGTATCTCGCTATTCTGCAGCGGTCGGTGGTTTTCTTCTGGCATCCGCATCTCTGGTTGTTTCAAACCATGCCCGTCCGTGCTGGTAGCGGATGGCATGCCCTCCTAGACCTGCAGGTCTTAGATCGATCCGGTCAACGACTCCACTTAATGGCGGTAAGGGGCGCTCCCACTGTGATTCGTTTATCTGCGGATCGCGCTCCTCAACGAAGTAACCTGTGTCGGGTTGGATTTCTGCTGTGTCATTAGCGAAGTGCGCTGGCAACCCGATAAAGGAATTGCCCACATAGCCAATGAGTAAAGTTCTATCTACTTCCGCCTGCGTGGATATTGGCAACAGGGAATCTTCGTCCCAGAGCCAAGTATTAGTGGCTTTGGAACGAAATTGTTCGGGAGTAAGCGAATTGATCTGATCGATCCCGTGAACCGGGCAGTAAACGGATGCCGTAATGCTGGTGTCCCCGTATAGGTCCACTTCATCAGGGTTAGCGCGTATAAAATCGTTGGTACAGGTGCACGAAGTTAATGAACGAGCGTGATCAAAAGGCACCATGCCAGCGTCTTCGGAAAGCGATGACCATAGTCCCTCAACCGGGCCACCGACGATCGGGACATGCCACACCATGTTGCCTACGCGTCTGCGAGCTAGGAACCTCCACCCGTAACGGTGCCACTGGGCCAGTGCCAGAATACTCACGGCTGCTGCAGCTGTTCCCAGATAGTCGGATAACGCCAGGTCTTCGAGTTCTTGAAGTGTGCGTCCTACTACAGTAGGTAGTGCCATGGCAGTAGCCAACCAGAAGAAGGTTGCTATCGAGCTTAAAGTCGCCGCCCAGGAGAGGCTGCGCTTTTTGAGGCGTTTCAGTGACATCTGTGCATCCGGGCCTAGCTCAAGACTGGCGCCGGTGCTGGACTCAGTGGCGAGATTCCGGACGGCGTGAATTTGTCGGAGGGAGAATTTTGTCTGGACCAGCCACCAAAGTGCCGCGGCGATGGCCCCGGCCCACCAGATAGCGGAATTTTCGGTGGTGTCGAGTGAATACGGTATTGCCGCATAGAGCAAAATGATGGGTGCCATGGCAACAGCCAGACGTCCAAAAAACCAGCCGGTAAGAGAAAAGAATAAGGCAACAAGGGTGGCGGAGAACCCGAACATGTCCACAATTTGGTAGGTGTGTTGCCAGTATTCTGCGGGAGGATCTTCCCAAGCTCGGGCCTCGATGAATGAGGTAACAGTTGTTATCAGGACGATCGCACAAGCAATAAGCATTTGTCGCCACGGGCGAGGGCACAGTGGAAGCGCGTCCCATCCCCTGGTGTCGGGTCTGATCAAGAAGTAATTTTCATTCATTTTGCAACCAAGGCGTTCATAAAATCATTCTCGCACTGCAACGAGGAAGAGACCTTCCAGCGTGCCCATTCCCGATGGTCCCTACCTTCTGGTCCGATAGTAGGCGGCAACGGATCTGCGTCTGAGTCTTTGGGTGGAGAAGGGCAGATCGATCAGACGACTAGTAGAACATTGCTTGCAAGAGGTATATCCAATTTCTCTAGAGACGCGAAGTACCAGTTCGATAACGATTCAGGTATCCCATATCGGTGCTCCGAATCTAAAGTAGAGTACATCGAAAGCCGAAAAATACAGCCTTCACTAGGGCTGAATACGTCTAAAGAATTCAAGGAGAAGCAAATCTATGAAACCGGTAAGCAGGATCGGAATGGGCGCATTGAGTGGAGCTTTCGTTTTTTCGATAGCCATAACACCAGTTTGGGCAACGTCTCTTGGGGGAGCGGCCAGTGAGAAAATTTCTTCCATGGACCTGACCTTAGAAGAAACTGAAGATGCTCTTGTGTATGCGAGGGACACAGGGGTGAGCGTCGAGCGTGCCGAGAAAGAGATGACGGGGCAAGAGGATTTCGCTGTTCTGGTTGACGAGATGAGAGAAAAGTACACATCTGATTTCGTGGATGCCGAATGGAAAAGCTCCTCGCCTGAAATAATTCTCAAAACCGGAGCTCCAAAGACCGCTATTGATCTGGGAACCGAACTGGCTGATGTCATCATTCTGGATGCTCCGAATGAGGTGGAACGACTGAAAGCGACAGAAACCGTCCACAAGAGCGCACAAAACCTAGATGGTATGGAAAATGTAGTCACATATGCCGACATATCGGGAGAAATTTCGGTCTTAGCCCAAATCGAAGCATCGTCGAAAAAAAGCCTAAGAAGCCTATCGAATAGTTCTGATGTTCAGAATTCTCTTAATGAGGAAGTCCCGAAGGAGTTTCCGGTAACGGTATCTTTCGTGACGGACAATATCGGCGAGGTCGAGATTAGGGGTGGCCGTGCCTACGGAAACAAGCACTGCACTGCTGCGTTTTCTCTAACTCTTGCAGGGTATGCGGCTGTTTCTACAGCCGAGCATTGCAGTAACAACGTAACCAGATATGACGGTGCTGATGTACAGAAGTATAAATCGTTGGCAAGGGCTAAAGGCGATGCGCGCATTGTGCGAGCAAAGACTAAGACCTACAAAGCAACAAACACATTTCGCTTTGACAATAGTCGAGACCGTATAGCAACCGGAGCTTCTAATCCTGTTAACGGCTCAGCTATTTGCAAATATGGAATCACCACGGGGTATAACTGCAGCAAAGTGTACAAGTCAGGGATCTGTTCTTCGGGATATTGCAATCTCCATGCAGCAGAAAAGTACATCAGCAAAGCCGGAGATAGCGGTGGACCCTGGTTCTCAGGAAGCGTGGCCAAGGGTATTCACCATGGCGTAGCAACTATCGACGGTAAGAGTCGAAGCCTCTTTACGCGTATAGGTGTCGTCAAGGATATGGGCGGAACGGTCAAGGTGAAATGACTCCTCGCCACCTAGTAAAAGTTATAGCCGGTATTCTTCTCCTAAGCTCGCTGACTGCCTGTAGCAGTTCTGATGAAATTGGCCCGAAAACCCGCTTAGGTACTTACTCGAACCCTCAGTCATCTTTAGACGTGATTCTCCAAGGAAAATTAGAACTTGATGGAGATCGATGTGTTATTTTGTCGACTGATCAGGGCAGCTATCTCGCATTATTTCCTGATGGATCGGTTGCCAGGGCACGAGGTATCGACGTTAGAAGCCATGGCATGATCGAGTTCGGGGAGTCATTCGATTATTCCGGACGTGAAGTGACTTCATCTTCGGAATCGGTTCAGATACCCGAAGGATGTATTCATGAAAAGGCATGGATGATCCAACTAATCAAAGACTGAAGTGTTAGCGGAAAGGTAGAGCTTAATTCTACCTTTTTCGTCTGAAATGTCTTTTAGATATGTTAGCGATCCCCAGCAAGAAAGGGCATCGTTGACTCGTTCAGTTGTATTTTTCGTTTTCGATCCACCCGCCAGACTGTATCGATCTCGTTGTCGAGAGCGATGAGGCTAACACCAAGTTTGGTCAAACGGTACCGCTATTCTGGCAACGTCGATCTGCAATGCTGAAGTGAACTGACCGATATGTGTAATTGGCGTAGCTCTTCGGCATAATCCGTTAAATTAGAAACATGCATTTTGGTAACCATTCCGATGCTTCTCAGGGCTTGATTGAAGAGATTTTCCGTTCAGATGCTGATATTGAAACGGTGATGAGGTATATGGATTGTCTTTCCACCTATATATTGCGGGACGGTTCAATAGAGCCAATAGTAGTTACGAACTGAAAATGAGGCCTCCCACCGGCACCGGAACTAACTGGGTAGCTACCGATGAGTTACCGTGGCTGGAAGGGTTCCTTCATAGAACTTTTCTCTGTGGAGCATAGAAATGGGGCTTATCAAGTGTCATGGTATGTCCCGTAAGGAGGATAGCGAAACGACTATCGGTTTTACTCACTAGACAATCCATAATTCTGAATATTCCCACGGGTGCTATGCGGTTTTGAAGTGCTGCATTTCCATCAGCTTTTATTCAGTGCTCGATATACGGTGCTACGGCTGACTCCAAGAACCTCACCAATTTGAGTCACTGTCATATCTCGTTGCTCATAGAGCCTTTTGGCAGTGTGCAACTTGTCGGGGGATAGGGATGCTGGGCGGCCTCCAGTGCGGCCGCGGGCACGAGCTGCTTGTAGCCCGGCATTGGTGCGTTCGCGGATGAGATCACGTTCGAACTCAGAGAGGGACGCGAAGATGTTGAACACGAGCCGTCCACCGGAGGAACTGCTATATCAATGCTCTCCTGCAGGGATTTGAATTCGATCCCTCGTTGCTGCAACGCATCCATATGGTCAATCAGATGCCTGATGGAGCGTCCGAGACGGTCCAGGCGCCAGACCACCAGAGTGTCGCCGGGTCAGATCTGGTCCAGGAGCTTATCGAGCTCGGGGCGTGACTCGAGCGCTCCGGATGCGGTGTCGGTGAAGACTCGATAGCAGCCTGCTGCACTGAGTGCATCGAGTTGAAGTTGTGCGTCTTGATCCGTGGTGGAGACTCTGGCGTATCCGAGGAGGTGTCCCATGCCTCTAAATGTATCAATACTCGTGGAGCGGTCACTGTTTCGACGCATAGTTTGTGGCACGGGGTTTTGCGACTAGATGACCTTGAAAATCTGTTGAATTTTCAACTGTCGAGACTTTTTCCTCAAGCATCACGTCGCGTGTGTCAAAAATGACCGTTTTTGGCGTCCGTATAAGGCCCCTTCACCGGGCATTTTCTCGGGTGGGGTATATGGGAATCTGAAATCGTTGAAAACTCGGAGTTTCGAAAACTTAACAAGCCAACGGATCGAGTGTCCCGTATGGCGACCGGCTTACGGGACAGGTCGAGAATTCCTGCATGATTACCCTCGAACGGGATAGGTTGTGAGCATGAGTGCAGAAAAAATCAAGGCAACTCTCATTGATCCTCGATACGTCAGTCAGGAAAATCCAGATCCCGTGTATCGGGTAGATTTCTGGGACGAAAACCGTGCCTGTTACGAGAACCGCATTGAAAACGCAAAAAGCATCGTTGATGTCCTCGCATGGGCAGAAGCAAACCGCTACGGCCGCTATGCCGTGATCTGGGTTGAGTACATCTATGAAGGCGGAATCGGCATGGCTCGTCTCCACGGGTGGGAACCAACAGAGGCGGGCTCGCCTTCTGCCAGTGACCCCTATTTCCGGCAGTAATCAGGCACAGACTGCAGAATACGGAGAACAAAACGCGTTCCATGCCATGCCGCTATGCATTCCTCTGCTGAGAGGGCACCTAATGTTATTCAGCGCTGCGATCCGAACGTCAACTGTTAATAACCCTCGCAGGTTTAACCGGCATTGGGATTGTTTCCGAGTAAACGTATAAGAGATGCTTTTCGCGGAGTACCGAGCGGTTTCTCGGGCTCGGAGCCCATTTCTGCGAACAGTTCGAAGGGCCGTCCATTCGCATGCTCCTCCACCCAACGGAGTGCCTCTGATACGTCCTGCACTTCAACCAGTACAAAAGCATCTAAGTTCCAGCTATACCCAGGACGAGGTTGTTCCCAAAAATTGACTCGGTAACAGGGCGAATCATCCGAGTCGCGTGGTTCCGCGTGAACTGTTTCTATGGCGCGCATGGGACCAATATACAAGCATGCACTAGTACGTTACTGGGAAATACTGTCGCCCTAGTTACCTTCGACTATCAGAGTCGGAAACAGCGTCCCAGCTGAGGTTCCTCTTACGGGCGTTCCTCTCGGGGACCGGCTTGCGGGTGCCACGGTAATGCGAAGAGGGCGACGAGGTGGTCTTCTGTTTGACCTCATATGGACTCCCGTGTTTATATATCAATCATGGATATATCGTTTATGGATGCATTCCCCGCGGAGTGTCGTAATGGGACGTAATTCTGGCTATCAGAGTGGAGACCTTGTCGACACTGCACTGCACGTCCTGCTCGCACTGGTCCACCCGCGCCATGGTTATGCCGTGATGCATTTCCTCGAACAGGAGAGCGAGGGGGCCATCACACTCGGGCCTGCCTCGCTCTACACGACGCTCAAGAAGCTTGCCGTCGCCGGCCTCATCAAGGAACTCGAGGGTGACGAGTCGCGTCGGACTTACCACCTAACCGCGAAGGGTCACGAGGTCCTCGTCCGCAATATCGAACGTCGCCGCCAGTTGCTGGTCATGGCGGATCACATCATGGAGGAAGCATGAGCACCACTAACAAGATGAGCAACGGTCTGGCGGTCAGCCCCGAGAAGGACCTGGCTATGTTCGCGGACATGGCAGGTCAGGGAAAACACCTGAACGGTATCGCGAAGCTGGGTCACGGATGGAGCTTCGTCGATGGGGTCCCCGAAGAGGCGGTCTTCGACCTCGCTTACGAAAGCAACGCATCGTCGGAGTACTTCGACATCTTCCAGGCGGCTGGCTGGGAGCTCGTGATCTCGATGGGAGACGTGCACATCTTTAAAGCAGTACCGGGAACGGCTCCGATCCACACCAACGCCGAGTCACGACGAGACGAACTTACCCGAAATCGAGATCGCTACCTTCGCTACAGCGTCATCGCGCTGATTGCCTTCCTGCTTGTCGGTTTGGGAGTTCGCGTGGCCTCATGGAATGAATGGCTAGAACTGTCTTTGCTGATGGTGTTCGCATTTCCCGTCGTCTACACCGTCGTTCCGCTGGTCGGTTACTGGAGTCATTTGAATAAGCTAAATCGCTCAAGCTGATCACCTAGGTTAGATTGATCATCGCGGTCAGAAAATGGACCTCATAGCAACACGGGAGAAACAGCGGTCGATACTCTAACCACATTTTTGGTGTGACTGTCCCGTAGAGCCTTCCCGGAGCGTGAACCACCCCCGTGACTACTCGGGGATATCGCTGAGCTGACTCTCGATACGATCCAGCCGTCCGGTGATGTTGCGCAAGTGCTCCACGATGAGGTTATTCGATCCATCGATCGCCGCTGCTGTCTCTTGCCGTGCTCTAGTGACGGTGCGAACCACCCAGACGGTGAGAATGACGAAGGTCGCGAGCGGTAGAACCGCAGCGAGAATAATGAGGAATACGGCGGAGGCAAGCGTCATGATGGTTCTTCTTCCTGTCGTTGATGAACGATGTGATCGATTAGGTCCGGGGTGATTTCAAAAGCGAACTGCGTGACCCAGTAATGCTTCTTCAGCCGGTTCTCTCCGGTCTGCTCCAAGTCGCTCTCGACGAGCCCGGCGGCTTCCAATCGGTTTAGATGCTGATATAGCAGCGGGCGAGACATCCTCAGCCGCCGGGCTAGTTCGCTGACGTGAGTTGGCTCCGATTTCAGTGAGGCGATGATTCGTAAACGGGGTGCACTTCCGAGAGCGCTGAGCGTCTGAGCGAGTAGTTCTGCATCCATCTCATCTCCCGACTGTTAGCAAACTATATCATATGTAACAATATGCTTACAGGGTGAATTGCGCAAGTAAGGGGCCGGGGAGGAACGCCCAGAAATGCACCCTGTGCCGGGCTGATCACTAAGCCTGTAATCGACCTGCAAATGTCTGTTCCAGATGTCGAAGATAATCTGACTCAGCGATCCGCAACACACTCCCCTTATCAAAGCTCGCAGTCCTGGGGTAGAACAGAAACTTGATACTGCAAACGAGCGTCGCTTACGTTGGACGGCTAGCTCAAAACGCACATACTCATGATCGATCCAACGCGACGGTTCATGGCGACCAATCACATTAGCGACAGCGTTAGACCACTGTCCCAGTGAGCGTTCCTCATACGGACGGCACGACGCAGATTGGGGGACTTCGGAAAGGTATGGATGACTCTGGGGGGCCGACACCCGTCATTGGTATTTTAGCTAAATTTCTTAAGTTTCCACTCGGGTCCGTAGCTGCTCTTTGGTGAAGTTGATACCGGCACGGGAGAGCAACTGCATGCGTAATCCGTCGATGTTCCAGCTCACCCATCGGGCGAACTTGCGTGATCGGCTCAACGCGAGGGAGAAGTGGGTGTAGTCGATGACGGGAGAGTCGTCGAGCTGCACTAGATCTTCGGCAATCTCGGAGTTGGCGGTGGGGAGGTCAAAGGCCGTGGTGCAGGTGAAATCCCGCGGACTCACTGGACAATTCTTTCTACCGACTCATGGATGGCACGTGCGATTTTCTGGATTCGGCATTAAACATGGAAGCATCCTGCAAAGACCGCGGGATGCTTCCATGCGAAAGAGTCTGTTGAGACATGAACAATCATAGCCACTGTCGTTGCAGATGAGGTCTCTCCCTCATGGGGATTCAGCAATCCTGGACGGCTCCGACGATATCAACCATCACCAGCACCGCGACAGAAACCTCAGCCGTGTGATGCAGACGATCAGAATAATCAGGGGTTTGACCTCAGACTTTTCTCTATAGTTCGGTTACTCTCGCTATTTCATCAAACTTGATGGTGACTGACTCCGCTGATCCATCACTTATCATCAGATCGGCTGTCTTCTCAAACGAATTCCAGCGTGCCGTCACTTGGACAGCACCGACAGATTCCAAAGCCACTGTCCCAGACCCGTTGGAAGATGGAATGCTCACTTCATGGCCGTTGACCGTTACTGAAAGGTTCGCAGGAACTTTTACGGTAAAACAATCATTTTTTGCACAAACATCCATGACGGCATCCACAGATAGTGACTGGGATGTATCTGAAGTTGAGCAACCAGCTGCGATCAGAGCAAATGATGCAAGGGCTAATCCCTTTGCCCAGGTGCGTCCTAGCATCGGTAAGACCCGGCTTGGCTTGATTTCTGCCATAGATTTGAGCTCGTATTCCATGAGATTCCGATTGAAGACTTACCTATACTAAAACCGGTCAGCTTTGTAGAGTTCCAAGAATGCCCATATTTCGCAAAAGCTTGAAGGCATTTAGTTGAACTCGTGGTTAGCGTATAGGTCAAAGTTCCTTTATATGTAGGACTGTGTCCGTAAAGCGCGGCGTAGCCCCAATCCTGGAACGCCCAACCCGCACCATATTGATTGTTGGTTTCCAGCCATCCAGTTTTCTCACACTTGTTATAGCTGTTGCACCCCACAAAGGAAACACCCTTGTTGGTGACGGCGCGGTTGAACGTAATTGCTAGCCCGTCGGGTCCACCGATCTGAGATTTGCCGCGTGGACACTCGGAAAAGGGTGCATTCTTCCAATTGTATCGAGCATACGCATAAATCTTTGTCCCAGATTTTACAATTTGGGGGCGAGAAATATTTATGTCACCTGCACTCGACGAAGGCTTGTTAACACGGCACCCGTGGTTGGGTCCCTTTAAGCAGTCCAGCAGCTATGCGATAGCTAACTGATTCTCTCTAACCCACTCATCCGGCGGTGTCCTTTGGGTGGTCATGTCGTGTTTTTCCTAGTCTCTTTCTATAAATTGGCTAGGGGTCTTACACAATCCACCTGACAGGCTCCATAGCCGGGAATTACTCGGCTATCAGGACTGGGATGTGAGGATCAACGCGGGGGAGCCGAACTGCTCTTACCCCGATGGATTTTCTAGCGCTCCG